>CALZMY010000021.1 GCA_945788675.1 uncultured Gammaproteobacteria bacterium
GCACTAACAAATGTATTCAGTTCTTCAGCAAAGATAAAGATATCAGGTAACGAATTGTCGATTGCTGAAAAGCCTGCGCCGCAGACGAGTACTTATAGACAAAGCGGGAAGATGAGGCCAAAGGCCAAATAAAGAAACCTCTGATTAACAGGATATAAGGCCTGGCTATTACAGCATCACTATATTAGCTCGCTTAATCAAACAAGATCGATTGGTATTTTAAAACTCCAGGCAGGATCGTATGTCATTAGATAACAAAGTAGTTTGGTCAGAGGGGATGTTTCTTAACCCGCATCATTTCCAGCAACAGGAACGTTACTTTGAACGGTATATTGATGGAAAATATTCAGCGCATGGTTCGTATGGCTGGGGAATTCATCATCTTGAAGTGGACCAGCAGTTACTTAAGCTCGGTAAACTATCAATTATTAAAGCCGCGGGTGTATTTCCCGATGGAACCCCCTTCAGTTTTCCTGACCAGAACGATCCACCACCGGTATTCGAGGTGCCAGAAAACACTCACGACAAAATAGTCTATCTGGCGATTCCGGTTAAACGCCCTGGTGCGGTCGATATTCTGGCCGAAGATGAAAACCAGGGCCTCGCACGTTACTATTCCGCTAAACAAGATGCCAGAGACGTCTCTACCGAAGGGGGCGATAGCGTTAAGATTGTCGTTGGAAAACTCAGATTTCGTCTATTATTAGCCTCTGATGATATGAGCGGTTATGCCTGCATTGGTATTCTCAAGATTGCTGAAGCACGAACAGATAAGAACATATTGTTAGACGAAGGGTACATTCCCACCTGTGTCGATTGTCGGGCTTCACAAAAACTTTCAGGTTTCCTCGCTGAACTGGCAGGATTGATACACCACCGTGGCGAATCAATAGCCGCTCGCCTGGCCGATACGCAACGGGGCGGTACCGCCGAGATCGCGGACTATATGCTGTTGCAACTGGTGAATCGAATTGAACCACTCACCACTCATTTATCGTTAATGCAAGGACTCCACCCGCTTCAACTCTATTCTGAAATGGTGCAGATGGCAGGAGAGCTATCCACCTTTGCCACTAGCAGCAAACGTCCTCCTGTCTTCCCCCCTTATTTACACGACAATCTGCAGGCGACGTTTGTACCTGTGATGAATACGCTAAGGCAATGTATGAGCATGGTACAGGAGCAGACTGCGACATCGTTGCCACTGGTAGAGAAAAAGTTTGGCATCCGGGTCGCGCAAATACCAGATCGTACCGTTTTGAATAACGCTACATTTGTCTTGGCAGTACGTGCTGATGTCACTGAAGAGAAAATCCGCACACATTTTCCGGCACAGGTAAAAGTTGGCCCGGTAGATCGCATCAGGCAATTAGTCAATGCGGCAATGCCAGGGATCCCCCTTAAACCTATGCCTGTGGCCCCGCGTCAGGTCCCGTACCACGCTGGCTTCACCTATTTTGAGCTCGAGCGCAATAATGATTACTGGAAGGCGCTTGAAAACTCAGGCGGCATCGCCTTGCATATTGGCGGTGACTTTCCGGGACTGGATCTTGAGTTGTGGACCATTCGGCAGTAACAATACTCAGACCACTCGAGGAATAGATAATGTCTTCAGATGATACTGATAATCAGGACAAAACAGTCTTTAAACAGCCGCTCAGCAGGGGCGATGGCACTGTTGTGCGGCCAGTGCCAGGAGGCCGGGTAGCGAACAGACAGAGCGCCATCCAGAACCCGCCTGGCGCTGCACAACAACCGCCACCTTCAAACTACACACAACTGCCGAATATTGACCTGGATTCAGGCCAGTTTAAAACTGCTTATGGATTAAATAGCCTGGTTAATGCCGCTTCAATATTAATTGCTGTCTTTTGTAAAACACGTGAGTCAGTCAGCCACCCCGACGTGGGAGGCTTACACCAGCAACTGGTCAGAGAGATCAATACATTTGATGCGAAGGCACGAGCAGCAGGCAGTAAACCTGAGATCGTACTCGCGGCACGCTATATATTATGTACCATTCTTGATGAGGCAGTGCTCAATACTCCATGGGGAGCAGAGAGTGCATGGACACAAAAAACACTGTTGAGCACCTTCCACAATGAAACAAGTGGCGGCGAGAAGTTTTTTCTAATCCTCGACAGAATGCGAGAGTCACCCGCTGAGAACCTCGATATTCTGGAGCTGATGTATATCTGTATTAGCCTGGGATTCGAAGGCAAGTACCGCGTTGTCCATCGCGGTCGAGATGCGCTGGAACAGATGCGTGATGAGCTATTTCGTATTATACGGACCCACCGCGGTGAATATGAACGATCTCTCTCACCTAGCTGGCATGG
Source organism: uncultured Gammaproteobacteria bacterium (assembly GCA_945788675.1). Taxonomy (GTDB): domain Bacteria; phylum Pseudomonadota; class Gammaproteobacteria; order SZUA-140; family SZUA-140; genus SZUA-76. The sequence continues at coordinate 2,340 of CALZMY010000021.1, forward strand.
ATTAGGAAAAACTCGCAACTCGCTTACCCAGTATATCCCGCTATGGGTGGTTGCCACTGTCTTTATCGGTATTCTGGTAGTGGGATATTCTGGTGCCCGCTACTGGTTACATCAAACCACTGATCATGTTGCACAACAACTCACTGAAATTTCTAACACTGACATCAGCAAAAAATGAAATCTGTTCGCTAGCATAAAACTCCTGATAAATTTTTGATCCGAGTATTTTAATGAAAAAAATCATCGCGTTTTTTACCAATAGAGTTGTCATTTCAGTCATCGGGCTAACGATCATCTCTATGCTGATCTGGTTTGTCGGATCGGCAATCAAATTTGGTGAAGATAACTTTTCTCCACTGGCCAGTGAAACCGCCAGACTTCTCGCCATCATCGTCATTGTAGTCATCTGGGGGCTTAATAACTTACGTGTACGGGCACAGGAAAATAAAAATAACAGTGAACTGGTAAGCGACCTGCAAGGCACCCCTGTTGAAGATGCCAGTCATATCATTACCGATCAGACGTCGGAGGAGATACAACAGATTGGCGAGCGTTTTACCCATGCACTCGCGACCCTGAAAAAACTAAAATTTAAAGGACGAGGCTCAAACAAGGCCTTATATGAACTACCCTGGTACATCATCATTGGACCACCCGGCTCTGGAAAAACAACGGCATTAATTAATTCCAGCCTGGATTTTCCACTTGCTGAACAGTTTGGTAAGAATGCACTGAAAGGTGTCGGTGGTACGCGCAACTGTGACTGGTGGTTTACCAATGAGGCCGTACTGATCGATACTGCGGGACGTTATACCACCCAGGATAGTCATAAGGTGCTGGATAGTTCAGCCTGGGAAGGATTTCTTAACCTGTTAAAAAAACATCGGCGCAGAAGACCAATCAATGGCGCAATTATCGCTATTAGCCTCCAGGAACTGCTGACACAAACAGAAGAAGAACGCATCAGGCATGCCAGCACGATACGAGCCCGCATTGATGAATTAATGGAGAAGCTGGAAATACGCTTCCCAGTCTATTTGATGTTTACCAAATGCGATCTTGTCTCTGGTTTTTCGGAATTTTTTGAAGACCTGAACAAAGATGACCGTGAGCAGGTGTGGGGCATCTCGTTACCTGATGCCGCAACAGATCAGCAAACCCCTGACTTTGAATTCCTCAACAATGAATATAGAAACATACTAAAACGGCTCTATAATAGAGTGTTATGGCGCGTCCATCAGGAGCGAGACGTTAAACGACGCGCTGCAATACAGGGCTTCCCTCAACAAATGGAAAACATGAAAGCCATTGTTGACCAGTTTGTACAACAAACATTTATTAAAAACCGCTATCGCTTTCAACCTTATCTACGCGGGATATACTTTACTAGCGGCACCCAGGATGGCACCCCTATTGACAGGCTTATGTCATCGGTTGCGTCCAATTATGGTTTTAGCCGCGAGGTGGTCACACCTTCACTGCATCAGGGAAAAAGCTATTTCCTTGGCCAATTATTCCGTAGCGTGATCTTTCCCGAATCCGAACTGGTTGGTTCAAATAGAAGATACGAGAACATGATCAAATGGTCCAAAAGATCAGCGTATGCCGGGATGGCAACCATTGTCGGCATCATGTCAGTGGTATGGGGAGGAAGTTTTGTTCGCAATGAGATGTACATGCACGAAGTAGAAGCACATGTCGCTGAATTTAACCTGGAAAAAGCAAGATTTAACGCCATTTCAAGCAACATCCAGAACACCTTACCAACGTTAAATGCCCTGTCTCAGGCAAGCCTCGTTTATGACCAGGAAGAGCACCCCTGGCTTTCAGCCCTTGGCATGTATGACAGCAATGTGGATGATGCTGCCAATAATGCATACCATTCCCAGCTCAAGGCCTTATTTCTTCCCAGGCTCATCACATACATAGAGCGTCATTTAAAACGCGGTCACAGTGGTGGCGATCTGTACAATTCATTTCGGACTTACGTGATGTTTAACAAGCTTGACCACATGGATCGACAGATTGTACAGGAGTGGTTTGCGGAAAAATGGAAAAAGGAATTCGAAGGAGAAGCGACGAAAAGGAAGGCATTAACAGAACATTTAACGGCGTTGCTCGACCTTGAACTAGAACCTGCAGAACTGAACAAACAGGTTTTGACATCCACCCGAAACTTATTGTTACGCGTACCAGCCTCACAACGTATCTATGAACGTATTCGGACCAATCCGGTATACACACATAAAGTTGATCTACTAAATGAATTTGGCGAATCTGTGCGCAAAACTTATATTACAAATCCGAAGGTACTCAGGCAACTATCGATTCCTGTTCTATTCACTAAAGAAGGGTATGATGATATCGATTTTTCACCAGAATCAAATGTCATCTCAAGTATAATTAACGAAAGATGGTTGTTTGCTGATAATGAGAAAGCAAAAGTCGACTTTATAAAAGATGATCTTGATGACGTTAGTAAAAAAGTAAAAGAGCATTATCTATCTGAATATGTCACCCATTGGAAAAAAGTTTACGATGCACTGGAAGTAAGCGCATTTAAAGACTTAACCGAGGCAAATGATGTACTCACCAGTTTCACAGACCCCGTATATTCACCATTACTATCAATCCTGCAAGTCACCTCAAGGAACACTCAATTATCAAACCAGATGGCCGCAAACCTGGCGGATGACCATCAAGAAGGCGTCACAGGTCAACTCACCGGGCTGGCAGCATCAAAGGTAAGCTGGACAAAGGTTGATCGACAATTCCGAAACTTGAACATCATGCTACGCGAGTCTGCAAAAGATCCTGCGCCCATTAACGCGGTGCTATTAAAAGTCTCAGAACTACAGACATTTGTGAATGAAATAACGCTGGCGCCGGATCCTGCTAAAAAATCCTTTGAAATTGCCAAAGCCCGTTATCAGAGCGGTGCCGGAAATGCCATCTCGTCACTGCAGGCTTTCGCTAAAAGCACACCAAAACCTGTGCAACAATGGCTTTCAACATTGGCCAGCGAAACATGGCGGGTCATTCTTCGCTCAGCTCATCAGCATGTAAACTCCGAATGGAGATCAAATATTTATAGACCATATTCACAGGGACTAGCGAGTAGATACCCATTAAAGTCATCGTCGCAGGATGAAGTTGCACTACTCGATTTTATCGCTTTCTTTAAGCCTGGCGGCACCATGGATGTTTTTCACCAGGAATATATAAAACCCTTTATTAAAATTAATAAAGGATGGAAGAATCGTAACATTGATAATTACAACCTTGGCTTGTCGCAGAGATCAATTAACCAGGTGAAAACCGCACTGGCAATTAGGGATATATATTTTAGGGATAACGCTGAAGAGCCTACCCTTGCATTTCAATTAAAACCACATTTTATGCCTAAAAATGATGTAAGATTTATACTTGAGGTTGGCGAAAACCGTATCTCATATAGCCATGGCCCCAAGCTCTGGAAGACACTGAAATGGTCAGGCAATGATGAACAAAATCGTGTTCGCATGATCTTTGAAGACCTGGATGAACAGCAACACTCAAGCACATTCGAGGGACCCTGGGCCTGGTTTAGATTGTTGAACCAGTCAAAACTGGTCAAAACAGATAAATCTAATATTTACCTGGTAACTTATAATATTGCCGATACACAAGCTGAGCCTGCTGCAATCAAACATGAAATCACCTACCAAATCAAAGCTAAGAGTGTCAATAACCCGTTCAAAAATGACTTATTAAGATCATTTAGGTGTCCTGAGAATATATAAGTGAAAACGGCGCAACAATCCGGCGTGTATGGAAAATTGCCAATGCATGGTGATTTTATCCATCGAAACTTACCTAATGCGTTTATAACGACCTGGGATGAGTGGTTACAGCTATACATTGCGGGCTCCCGAGAACAGATGGGCGAAGAATGGCTTAATACCTATTTAACGAGTCCTATCTGGCGCTTTGTGCTCTCATCCGGCGTTATTGATGCGAGTCACTGGACTGGAATTATGTTACCAAGTGTTGATCAGGTGGGGCGCTATTACCCATTCTCGATTGTGATGCCATTGCCCATACAGTTAAATCCACTTGAATTTTTTTCACAACAGACAGACTGGTTCGAACAGATAGAGGAATTAGCCCTGCAGGCACTAAATGAACAGCATCAGATTGATGAACTTGTTGATAAAGTAAATGATATAGAGGTCAATTTGAGTTTGGATTATCAAAAATCAGGAGAGCTTGTGGCAACGGATTCATTACAAATTACTATGGCATCTGAAGAGCCCACCCCTTCTTCTGTTTATAGTCATTTCTTAGATTCACTTTTGTCAAAAACGATGCATAGTTACAGCCTGTGGAGCACTCGAGGGTCCGAGAGAATCGCCCCATGCCTGTTAAGTACCCAGGGTTTGCCATCAGTTGATAAAATATCCGCCATGATGGATGGAGAATGGTCATGCTGGGGTTGGTCTCAACCTTATGCCGTCAAATAGGTAAAAGATTTAAGGTGAACGACACAACAATAAGACGTCCCATCCAATGGCTAAGTTCATCTGCAACAGATGCGGGTGTAGTTAGAACTATTAATGAAGATGCCATTTTTTCAAAACCTGAAGCTGGACTTTGGGCTGTTGCTGATGGCATGGGGGGCCATGAAGCCGGTGATCTTGCAAGTAATATGATTATCGAGTCACTCGATAAAATCGAAGCTAAAACACAGCTAAATGATTTTGTTACCTGCATTGAAGATTGCATCATTGATGTTAACAATCGCCTGCTGGAGCATTCCAAAACCATGCTTGAGGGACGAGTAATCGGCAGTACTGTCGCTATTCTCCTGATTAAAGGTTACACAGGCATCTGCATATGGGCAGGCGATTCAAGGTTGTACCGCTATAGAAATAATAATTTTGAACAGCTCACGGTCGACCATAGCCTGGTCTCTGAATTATTAAGAGATGGATTGATTTCAATGGAAGAAGCAGAAACTCACCCTGAAGCAAACGTCATTACGCGTGCGGTCGGCACATCTGACAAGCTACATCTCGATATAGATGTTTTTGATGTCAGGGTGGGAGACACTTTTTTACTTTGCAGTGATGGTTTATACAATGCAGTTCAAAAAGAGGGCATCATGAACTGCCTGTGTAACGACAATATAGAGGCAGTAGCCGACGACCTGATAGAAATAGCCCGGTACAACGGGGCTTCCGATAATGTATCTGTGGTGCTTGTGAAGGGCATTCCCAGCAATATCTACTGATTAACTTTATTGCAGACTGCTGAACTATCCATGACGACCTCTGATGATCACCCCAAAAACTTAACTCCGAATAATAATGGAGAAAAGGCCGACCATACGCGCGTTGCACAAAACAGCCCTCAAAGTAATCACCCACCAGATACAGACGCAAACCAGCCCCCCGATAAAACACGCATTTATCAGCGAGCTCAGCCCACGGACAAGACACGCGCAATCAATCGACAACAAACATCGCATCCGGATACTAGTGGTACAAACGATTCAGCTTCCCGTCCAGTTGATAACAAAAAGAAACCGTTATCCTCAACGGAACTTCGTCAAACTCAGA
>CALZMY010000022.1 GCA_945788675.1 uncultured Gammaproteobacteria bacterium
CTCTCATCATCAATCAGCTTCGCCGCTTCCTCTTCACGCAGCACCTGAAAGGCCTCGTGAATGGGTAGACGCTGTTTCTTGGTGCGCTGATTTCCCATATTCTGGAACAGTCCCTGTAGCTGACTGCTCATATCTTCCATCCCCGGCGGCGCCATGATCTCAACCCCGACCGCCGCCATGCTCACCTCAATCTCAATCTCTTTATCATCGAGATCACCTTCACGCAGTTTCTTGCGGAACTTCTGACGGGTCGCAGAACTCTCCTCGCTACGACTCACCGTACCGTCGGTACCTCGCGCAGGTGGCAACAGGATATCGAGAATACGTTCTTCGGCCGCATCCTCGGCGCGATGCTTCATCTTCTTCATCTCATTTTCGCGCGTCAGCTTAATCGAGACTTCGACCAGGTCACGGATAATCGATTCGACATCACGGCCGACATAACCCACCTCAGTAAACTTGGTCGCTTCGACCTTGATAAACGGCGCATTCGCAAGCTTCGCCAGGCGACGCGCGATCTCGGTTTTACCCACACCGGTCGGGCCAATCATCAAAATATTTTTGGGAGTCACCTCATTGCGCAGCTCTTCACTACTGATCTGTGCACGACGCCAGCGGTTACGCAGCGCAATGGCGACCGCACGCTTAGCATCATTCTGACCAATGATATGTTTATCCAGTTCCTGGACGATCTCTCTGGGTGTCATTTCAGACATGTGTTTTCTGTTCCTAACTAATAAATGATGGCGCGCCTAATCAACTAATCCGCGTCCAGCTCTTCAATGGTGAGGTTATTATTGGTGAAGACACAGATATCTGATGCAATCTCCAACCCCTTTTCAACAATCGTACGGGCATCATGTTCGCTGTTTTCCAGCAGCGCACGCGCTGCCGCCTGTGCAAATGGCCCACCGGAACCAATCGCCATCAGGCTATTTTCTGGTTCAATCACATCGCCATTACCGGTGATGATCAACGAGGTCTCCTTATCCGCCACCACCAGCAGCGCCTCCAGACGACGCAACATACGGTCAGTACGCCAGTCCTTCGCCAGCTCCACCGCCGAACGGGTCAAATTACCGGAGTGCTTTTCCAGCTTCGCCTCAAAACGCTCAAACAGGGTAAAGGCATCGGCGGTACCCCCGGCAAAACCGGCAATCACACGGCCATCATAGAGACGGCGCACCTTGCGGGCATTGCCCTTCATCACCGTATTACCCATCGACACCTGGCCATCACCACCGACGACAACCTTGCCGTTGCGACGCACCGATAAAATAGTGGTTCCGCGAAATTGCTCCAAAACTAACGACTCCTGAAAATAACATCACCCGCAACCCGCTGCGGTGAAAAATTGAACCTGAGATTGTACACCATCCCCCAGCTACCGAGAAAACAGGAAAAACGACGAAACACCCGGCAATCACCCTCCCATTTAAAGGGTCGCAATTATTGCTACTTCCCTCTTGGAAAAAGGGGGATTGAGAGGGATTTAGATGGGTTGCGGAAAAATCGTCGGCTTAACACTGTACCCAGCTATCAAATCTCCCACAACCCTTTATGCCCATATCTGGGCGCTTTTTGCTAAAGAGGGGAGCTACTATTTATACATAAAAAAACATCCAGCTGCCGAGGGGCAGACTGGATGTCTATATTCCACTATTAACGTCTAAACTTATTTTTTCAGTTAAGCCTGCATCGCGCCCTTCAATTTCTTAAGCGCATTGCTTTCCAACTGACGAATACGCTCGGCTGAAACCTGATACTGATCGGCAAGTTCATGCAACGTTTTCTTTTCATCTGCGAGCCAGCGCTGTGCGAGGATGTCACGACTACGATCATCAAGATCTGCCATCGCCTGATGCAGACGTGCATTGTTGTGTGCTTCCCAGTCGCTCTCTTCGAGCTGCACGGTGGGATCCATACTGCTATCTTGCAAATAGGATGCTGGCGCAAAATGACGCTCGCTATCGTCATCACTATCGGCAGCAGGGTCGAATGAGGCATCATGCCCACTCATGCGTGCTTCCATCTCCATCACCTCCTGAGGTTTTACCCCGAGGTCATGAGCAACCGCATTCACTTCTTCCTGATTAAACCAGGCAAGACGCTTTTTGCTGCCACGTAATTTGAAAAAGAGTTTGCGCTGCGCCTTGGTGGTCGCCACTTTTACGATACGCCAGTTACGCAACACATATTCGTGGATCTCGGCACGTATCCAGTAGACAGCAAATGACACCAGACGGACGTTCATTTCGGGATCGAAACGTTTTACCGCTTTCATCAAACCGACGTTACCTTCCTGAATCAGATCAGCCTGTGGCAGACCGTAGCCACTGTAACTACGCGCGATGTGCGCCACAAAACGCAGATGAGACATCACCAGCTCGCGCGCAGCATCAAGATCTTCATGATCGCGATAACGCCGCGCCAGTTGTCGCTCTTCTTCAGCACACATCACTGGGATCTCGCTGATCCCCTGCTGATAGCTTTCAATACTGCCTGTCGGAACGATGTGTCCCTCAGGTGTCGCCAGCTCTAATTCATAACCTTTAGTCATCACTTAATGTCCTCTCAATTAAGATAGCACTGTGCCTATCTTAGCACTCCAATAGTCAGAGTGCTAATTTCCGAGGAAGTTCCCAGGGGCGATAAAAAGGTGAATACAGCAATAAAAATCAACAACTTATAGATCAAGTCGGTTCGATATCACGCAAATGACGCCCTACTGCAAGCGATGCACCTAGCAGACCTAGCAGACCTCCCACCGCGACGACGACCAACACCGCCAGCGGCTCCAGCGAGCCAAGCGAAAAATTACTGTTGTAGAGCAACGAGAGTCGCTGCACCGGCCCATGCAGAAGCCATAGCGAGAGGGTCACTAACAACCACGCCATTACCGCCCCCAGCACCCCATGCCACAGGCCGCTATATAAAAAAGGGCGCTGAATGAAGGCGTCTGTGGCACCAATCAACTTCTGCACCTCAATCTCATCGCGGCGATTCTGAATCGCGAGGCGAATAGTATTGCCAACAATCAGCAATACCGCCAACGCCAGCAACACTGCCAGCACCAGCACGCCGCGCTCCCCAATCGCCATGATCGCGTAGAGGCGTTTCAGCCACTCCATATCGAGCTGTGCCATCTCGACCGCAGGCAGATTGCGTAACTCATGCAGCAGCGGCTCCACCATTAAAGGCTCGCTCGCGGCCCTGGTTGGCCTTATCAGGAGCACGTTGGGCAGCGGATTTTCATCGAGCACATCGAGCGCCTCGCCAAAACCGGAATATTGACGAAACTCGCCCAGCGCCTGCTGCGGCGTCACATGTACGACCTCCTCTATCGTTGACATTGCACTGAGCTGCTCGACCAGGCGACTCGCCGCCGCATCCTCAATCCCCTGATTTAAAAAGAGTGAAATCTGCACCGCATCGTCCCACCCAGCACTAACGCCCTGCACATTTTTCAACGCCACATGCAGCCCGGCGGGCAACGCCAGGGCAATGCCGATTACCGCGATCGTCATCATGCTGGAAAGCGGATTGCGGCTAACCCGCCCTAGACTCAGAAAGAGCGCCTGAAAATGCCCTTTCAGGTAACCACGCAAGCGCCCCTTAAGGCGTGGTCGACGAATCGAACCGTGCGCAGGTGATGCATCACCGGCCGACAACGGTGTCGTGGAAGGCCGCATTGCGGCACCACGCGGAGAGCGACGCGTCGCCTGACGTGCCATTACTGCTGCACCTCACCCGGCGCGTCCGCACTGTCGCCATCGAGCAGCCGTCCCTTTTCCAGCACCAGAACACGCTTGCCCATGCGACTGATCAAATCGATATCATGGCTGGCGATCAACACCGTCACCCCGACCTGATTGAACTCGGCAAAGAGATTCATGATTTCGGCAGAGAGCGCTGGGTCGAGGTTACCGGTCGGCTCATCCGCCACCAGTAGCGGTGGCTTGTTGACCACTGCACGCGCAATCCCGACACGCTGCTGCTCACCACCAGAGAGTGACAACGGCAGCATACGCTCTTTATCAAGCAGCCCCACTTTGTCGAGCGAGGCACGCACGCGGCGCTGGATATCACGATGTGGCTGCCCGGCAATCACCAGTGGCAGCGCAACGTTATCAAACACGGTGCGGTCGTTAAGTAGTTTGTGATTCTGAAAGATGATGCCGATGTCACGACGCACATAGGGAATATGACGTCGCCCCAGTTTAGAAAAATTCTTGCCGTTGATGATCACCTGACCATAGCTGGCACGCTCGATCAACCCGATCAACTTCAGCATCGTGCTCTTACCCGCGCCAGAATGACCGGTGAGAAAGGCCATCTTGCCCGCATCCAGCTGCAGGTTGATCCCACTCAGCGCCTCGCCACCTTCGGCGTAACGCTTACCGACATTCTCAAAATGGATCATGCGCGCTCACTTCACTCCTGTCAGCTTCCGAATACGGGATTATTGCGCACTCTCTTCATCGAACAACGCATCGACAAACTCCTCGGCATCAAAGACGCGTAGATCTTCGATTCCTTCGCCCACGCCAATAAAACGAATCGGCACACTGAGTTTGTTGGCAATCGCAAACAACACGCCACCTTTGGCCGTACCGTCGAGTTTGGTCAGTGTCAAACCGGTTAACCCCACGGCTTCATTGAACTGCTCGGCCTGGGTGATCGCATTTTGTCCAGTGCCAGCATCGACTACCAGCATCACCTCATGCGGCGCACTCTCATCGTGACGTGACAACACACGTCGGATCTTCTTCAGCTCTTCCATCAGGTTGGTTTGAGTGTGCAGACGACCCGCCGTGTCGACGATCAGAATATCCATCCCTTTAGCGCGCGCAGAATCCATCGCATCGAAGATCACCGAGGCGGGGTCAGAGGCACGGGGTTGTGCCACAACTGCAATCTGATTGCGCTCACCCCACACCTGTAACTGCTCGACCGCGGCGGCGCGGAAGGTATCGCCTGCGGCCAGCATCACCGATTTTCCCTCGGCCTGAAATTTCTTCGCCAGCTTGCCGATGGTGGTGGTCTTTCCGACGCCGTTGATGCCAACCATCAGGATCACATAGGGCTGTTTTTCGCCATCGCACACTAACGGCTCACTAGCCGGCGCCAGAATTTTTAACATATCCTCACGCAGCGCACCATAGAGCGCCCCGCTATCCCCCAGCTGTTTACGCGACACCCGCTCAGTGAGATCAGCGATAATCTGCTGCGTCGCGTCGACACCGACATCGGCGGTCAATAACATCATTTCCAGCTCTTCAAGCACCTCGTCATCGATCTCTTTGCGTCCCAGCATCAGATTGCCAAGACCACCAACAAGACTGCTACGAGTGCGCGTTAAGCGGTCACGCAGACGGCCGAACATCCCTGGCGACTGAGGCTTCACCTGAGTATCAGGTGAGCCTTTTTCCTTCTTTTTTCCGAATCCAAACATAAATCAAAATCTTACAATAATTATCGGGTTGAATTTTGGCCTATCGAACACATTACAAAGGCCGACAGTTTCGTTATGCTAATCCTACCATTAATAGCAGGCACTGTATGGGCATTAACCAACACGAGGAACCTAATATGCTGAGAAAGTTTTTGGTGACACTGGTCGCCAGCCTCTTTTCACTCACCTCATGGGCAAGTGAAAATCCAGCCGTACATGAATATATGCTGGACAACGGTCTCAAAGTAATTGTCAAAGAGGATCACCGCGCCCCCGTCGTCATCTCGCAGGTGTGGTACAAGGTCGGCAGCAGCTATGAACACAACGGCATCACCGGCGTCTCCCACGTGCTGGAGCATATGATGTTCAAGGGCACCGAAAAACATGCGCCGGGTGAGTTTTCGCGCATCATTAGCGAAAATGGCGGCAGTGAAAATGCCTTCACCGGGCGTGACTACACCGCCTATTTTCAACAACTGGAAAAGAGCCGACTTGAAGTGAGCTTTGAGATGGAATCGGACCGCATGCGCAACCTGAAACTGCTCGATGAGGAATTTGCCAAAGAGGTGCGGGTAGTGATGGAGGAGCGCCGTCTGCGCACCGAAGATAACCCACGATCTCTCACCTACGAACAGTTCGCCTCGACTGCTTTCGTGAATAACCCCTATAGCAATCCGGTGATCGGCTGGATGAACGATCTGGAAAACATGAATAATGACGATCTCAGAAAATGGTATGAGATGTGGTACGCCCCCAACAACGCCACGCTTGTCGTAGTCGGCGATGTTGATGCAGACGAAGTCCATCAACTGGCAAAGAAGTATTATGGTGTACATAAACGCGGCGAAGTAGCCACCATCAAACCGCGTGTAGAGGCCGCGCAGAAGGGTGAAAAGCGTGTGCTGGTTAAGGCTCCCGCTGAACTTCCCTATATGATGATGGGTTACAAGGTACCGACTCTGACCCCAGAAGATAGCTGGGAACCCTATGCACTGGAGGTACTGGCTACGGTACTCGACGGTGGCAAGAGCGCCCGCTTTGAGAAACTGCTAGTACGAGAAAAGCAGATCGCCTCCAGCATCGGTACCAGTTACGGCATGGCGGGACTGCACGATGATCTGCTGAGTTTTAGTGGTACCCCGGCTCAGGGCCACACCGTTGAGGACCTGGAAGCTGCGATTCGCGAACAGGTACAGCGCCTGCACCACGAACAGGTGAATGAAGCTGAACTGGCACGCATCAAGGCACAGGTTGTCGCCACCGACGTCTATCAACGTGACTCAGTCTACTATCAGGCGATGCAGATCGGCACCCTGGAGACCGTCGGCCTGTCGTGGAAGCTGCTCGATCAATATGTCGAACGCATCCGCGCCATTACGCCGGAGCAAATCCAGCAAGTCGCTAAAAAATATCTGATCGATGACAACCTCACCGTTGCCACGCTGCTACCGCAACCGATCGATAACGACACGGCGAGACGCCGCATGAGCGGAGGTGGTGGTCATGGACACTAAATCAGAGAAAAGGGAAAAAGATAATGGGCAAAGGGCAATAAGCACACAACCCAGGAAGCAAAGAGACTCTATGCGCAAATACAAATATTCAATACTCGGACTGCTCCCTTTTATCTTTGCCCTTGTCCCATTCCCCTCAATCGCTGCCCCAGCGATTGAGCACTGGACGACCGATAACGGCGCACGAGTCTACTTTGTTCCCGCACCCGGCCTGCCGATGGTTAATATCCAGATCACCTTCGATGCCGGTAGTGCACGCGATGGTGATAAAAAAGGCGTTGCCCATCTGACAAACTCGCTACTGGATGAAGGCGCAGGGGAACTCAACGCCGATCAAATTGCCGAGCATTTTGAGAACCTTGGCGCAGAGATTGGAAATGGCTCCTACCGCGACATGTCGATCATGACGCTGCGCAGTCTGACGGACCCACAACTACTGACACCCGCACTTAAGGTCTTTGCTCTGATGGTTGGCGAACCCAGCTTTCCAGTGGAGAGCTTTGAACGCAACAAAAAACAGACGTTGATTGCGATCCAGTCACAGCTGCAGTCACCACAGTCAATCAGCGATAAGGCCTTTTTTAAGGCGCTTTATGGCGATCACCCCTACGGCGCGCCATCGCTCGGTTTTACAGAGAGTGTCACGGCGCTGACGCGCGATGATATGCTCACACACTATCAACAATACTATGTTGCTAAAAATGCCGTGGTCGCGATGGTGGGCGATCTTGACCGCGCGGCTGCCGAGGCGATTGCCACTCAACTCACCAAAGGGCTGGAAGCCGGTAGTGCAGCATCCAAAATCGCGCCACCCGCAGCCATCGAAAAGGGCACCGTGATCAACCTCGAACACCCATCGAGCCAGACCCACATCATGATCGGCCAACCTGGAATAACGCGTGACGATCCCGACCTGTTTCCACTCTATGTTGGCAACCACATCCTTGGCGGTAGCGGACTGACGTCACGCATCAGCGATGAGATCCGCGAGAAACGCGGCCTTGCCTACAGCGCCTACAGTTTCTTCTCGCCGATGCGAGCAGCAGGGCCCTATATGATGGGGTTACAAACACGCAACGACCAGGCTGACAAGGCGATCGAAGTGGTATTTGCCACGCTACAGGAATTCATCAACCAGGGGGTCACCGCTGAAGAACTGGAAGCCGCCAAACGCAACATCACCGGCGGTTTTCCGCTACGCATCGCGAGCAACAGCAAGATCCTCGGCTTCCTCGGCAATATCGGTTTCTACAACCTGCCGCTCGACTACCTAGACACCTATAACGACCGTATCGATGCGGTCACCATCGAACAGATCAAAGACGCCTTCAAGCGTCGCGTGCAACCCGACAAGATGGTCACTGTTACGGTTGGCGCGCCGCCGCCGGAAACAGCTGAAGGAAAGGCCTCTACTGGTTTTGAATAAAAGCTAATGGTGGGAAAAGCACACAAAGCGGGACAGCTCCGCATCATCGGTGGTACGTGGCGAGGCCGCAAGATCGACTTCGCCACTGAACCCGGTGTGCGCCCCACCCCTGACCGAATTCGCGAAACGTTATTCAACTGGCTACAAACCAGCATTGGTGGCGCTCGCTGCCTCGACCTCTTCAGTGGTAGCGGCGCGCTCGGTTTTGAAGCGCTCTCTCGCGGCGCTGCCGAGGTAATAATGATCGACCAGAGCAGCGCGGTCACACAACAGTTACGCGCCAATGCCAAGCTGCTCAATGCAGACCACGCACAGATCGTGCAAAGCAATGCAGACAGCTACCTACAACGACCACCACAGCCATTCGACATCGTCTTCCTCGATCCACCTTTCGAAACACAGACCATCGAAGATTATTGCGCACAACTGGAGTCCGGGCAGTGGCTTGCACCACGCGCACTCATCTACATGGAGCGCGCCAAAGGAGCGCCGCCACCGCAACTGCCAAGGAACTGGCAGCTACATCGTGAAAAACAGACTGGCAAGGTGACCTATGCCCTCGCCATCCGAGATAACTGACGCAACCGTTGGGCTTAATGCCACAGACTGCTAAAATATCACCTGCTAAAATCGTCAGGGCGACGATCATCATGGAAAACTAAACATGGGTACGACAGCGATCTATCCGGGCACATTTGACCCACTGACCAA
>CALZMY010000023.1 GCA_945788675.1 uncultured Gammaproteobacteria bacterium
ACACCCAAGGGTATTTCACCCTTGCGGTACGAGCGAAGCGTGACGGAGACCACCGGGAATACCTTTAGGTACTGGAAGTCCAAATCCTTTAGGGCGGCAATCTCAGCACTATAAGATTCATCAAGTTAGGGAACCTCTGATTAATTACATTTTGTGTCATTGCGAGCGGAGCGCGGCAATCTCAACCTGATAAGAATCATCTAGTTAGGAGATTGCTTCGTCGCTTCACTCCTCGCAATGACACCTAATCAGAGGTTCCTTAGGAGATTGCTTCGTCACTTCGTTCCTCGTACCACGGGCACTTCCTTCGGTCGCCTGACAATTAATCAGAGGTTCCTTAAGTGACAAGTCCTGCTTTGAGTAATTCAGAGTGGGTTTTTTTTTGTACAGATTGTAGTGCTTAATACAATATTCGATGGCTATCTTATTTGGCAAAGACTGTCGTTGCCAAAGGTGTTTTAGTCACATACATTCTTTTTGTGTTCGATATACTGCTTTTGTGGATAGCAGGTGAAGCATTATTTAAAAAATTCACGAATGAGTTTTTCAAGAGAGAGGTAATCCTGAGACTAACGTAAGCGGCTGATCCAAAAGGTGTCGCTGTTCGTTTCATTAACTAATCATTGAGGATGGTAATTATGAAAAAACAAGTAATGGTTTCCATTTTAGCCAGCGTTCTGGTATTGCCCGGATCATTTTTATTGGCAGCAGATCAGGACAGAGATCGAACACAGGAACAGGTACAGGTCTACGGTAGTCAGTTGATGACAGAGCAGGAGCGCAATGAATATCGCAGCAAAATTCGTGCGGCAAAAACGCAAAAAGAAAGAGAGCGTATCCGTAACGAACATCATAAGGCAATGACTAAGCGGGCAAAAAAATTGGGAGTGACATTACCTGAAGTACCACCTGCCCGGGGCTCTCATCGTGGCATGGGGGCTGGGGGCGGTATGGGTCCTGGTGGAGGTATGGGGCCGAGAGATGGCATGGGTCCTGGGGGTGGCGGGCGTGGTCGTTAATTTTTGAAAAGCTTATTTACAGACCCTATATGAGCGCAGCAAAACCAGGATGATTTTGATGCGCTCATTGCCCAAAGGCGTAGCGGCTAATAAATTACTATTTCTGTTGTGGATAGCGGGCTAATGAGGTTGGAGGCGCATGGGAAGGGTTCTCATCTAAGTGCGTAGGAAGTAGTAAGTTTGCGAGCCGCTTCAATGATCCTTTTGAATCATAATTATTCAGATAAACATCAGCCAATTTTGCGCTGTTATATTGCGGTGCCGTGAGCTTTATTGTTTTGCGTAATAGGCGGCCAGGGCCTTAATTTCTAGCAGTGTTAATACGTCTGCCATGGCGTGCATGGCGCTGCTTTTACGCAACCCTTGTTGGTATTCCTGCATCGCGACGATGAGATAGGCTTCCATTTGCCCCGCCAACCTTGGTATGCCTGCCTGATTGCTGTAACCGCGCGTTCCATGGCAGCGCTTGCATTGCTGCTCTATCAGCATGGCTGGGTCTTGCGGCAGGAAAGTGATCGCTGGCTCTGCCGCTTGTGATGCAAAGTAAGCCGCAATGTTCTGTAACGCTTCTGCGCTCAAATCTTTGGCCGCCGCTGACATGCTTTCGTGTTGGCGCGTACCCGTTGCATAGGATCGGGTGGCCGCTACGATGTAGTTTTCATCTTGCCCTGCAAGGCCTGGTGTGACGGCGGGGTCTTTGCTAATACCGCGCTCGCCATGGCACATAGCGCAGGCGGTGCTGAGTTCTTTTCCTTTAGCCACATCGCCAGTGCCGGGCCTGCTCGTCGTTGACGGCTTCTGGGTGGCATAATAAAAGCTGATTTTTTCTCTATCGATATCGCTCAGGTGCGATACCAGAATGGACATTAGCTGATGCTTGCGTTCGCCCTTCTGGTAGCGCTTGATTGAGGAGACCAGGTATTTGACATCCATGCCCGCCAGGCTGGGGGTGCCGCTGGTTTCGCTATTACCATCCTCACCATGGCAGCTATTACACGAAGATGCCATGACTTTTCCATTAGCGACGGGGTCAAAAATCGGACTGGTTGACAGCTTATGATGCAGCGGCGATTGCGGTTGCTGCATCGCATAGTATGCGGCCAGATCATTAATTTCGGTATCAGCCAGATAACGTGTTGGACCACGCATCAGTGAGTTTTTACGATGGCCATCGCGGTAATCCTTAATGGCCTTTACCAGATAATTCGCAGGTTGCCCAGCAAGGCCTGGCATGTGGGGATTGAGGCTGTTGCCATCATAACCATGGCAACCCGCACACTTACGAGCAGTGACCTTGCCAGCGGCGGGGTTCCCGGTCGCTGGGTCTGATGCCTTGCCGGGTTTGTAGGCGGCAAAATATGCGCCTAGATTACGAATGTCTGTCTGGCTAAGTGACAGCTTAAACATCCCCATTATTTCATTCTGCCGCTCGCCGTTGAAATAGCTTTCAAGGGCGGGAATGAAATATTCCATCGGCATTCCCGCGAGGCGAGGTATTGTTTCGCGGTTATACTGGCTTTGATCGTGACATGAGTTGCACTGATGAGCGATCGCCTTGCCGGCACTAATCGCCTTTTTGTCATGGAGGATGGATCTGGATTTTTCTCCTGCAATGGCACCTTTCCACGGCACATCAAGGCGGGTGTAGTAGGCAGTGACATCAGCCAGCTCTGCGGCGTTCAGGGACTGTATGATTGCCTTCATATCGTCGTTTTGACGATAGTCAGTCCTGTAGGCGAGCATCGAACTCACCAGATAATCCTGCGCCAGTCCCGCGATAAAAGGCGCGCCACTGCGCGCAAGGACGCCGTTCATGCCATGACATTGCGCACATCTTTTCGCAATGAGTTTGCCTTGCTTCGCATCACCAACCAGGGCTGGCAATGGGGAGGCATCGGTGCCGTTATTGGTATCGGTATCGGTATCAGTAATGATATTGCTGGGTGTCACTGATTCTGTCGAATCGCAACCGGCTAATATCAGCGCAACGGTCATGATTAACCAATAAGCCTGTTTCATAGCAATGAGTCCTGACGTCCCGGTAGTTTTTATCGCTTAGTCAGTTTCACATAGTCCTTGTGGCCTGGCCTCTGCTGGCGGTTTAAAAAACCAGATTTGGTACAGTGAAATAAAGACCTGTAGGGCAAAGCTGAGCCCCATAAGCCCACCGCTAATGATCACGATCCAGGCAAAAGGTTGATACACCTTGGTGACATACCATGAGGCAATATCGCAGATGATGGCGATAAAAGGTATCGCTACCAGGGTGATTTTCAGCCACTCCTGTCGCATGTAGGCATGGCGGAAAACCATGCCTATCAGAAAAAAGATGAAGGTCAGGCCAAACAGGTGGATGTGCGATACTCGTATCAAACTGAATATATCCATGCCGGTATCCTGTTCGGTGACATGCAGGACATCTTGATAGGATTCCAGGCTGGGAAGATGGGGGTTGCGCTTGTTGTGACAGGTAATGCAGCGTTTATCCAGCACCGACTTGATTTCAGTATTATATTTTTTCTCGTTCACACCTGAGCGAATCCAACCGACGATAACCATATTTTCTTCGGGCGATAGCATCCGGGACATAGGACCTACCAGGGCAGACTCCAGTACCGTGCCATTTTTGCTGCCACTATAGGCGATAATGATGTCATCAACGGACAGCATGGGATCACCATCGCGACCGGCATGCGAAGAAAAAATGTGAATCATGGCAAACAGATAACCCACAGTCAGCACCGAAAGCGTGCCAGTATATAAAACTCTCTGGACCATCGGTAAACGGGAGAAATGTACATAAAATCGCCAACTCATGGGGGGATCCTGATTTGAATGCAGTAACTTGATGGTGTAATGATACACCCTACGTCAAATGTTAAAAATATCTAAATTGCCCGTATCATAAATTAAGCCTGTTTCTATGTGCTTGTGGCTGTAATTAAGGGGGGGCTCAAGCACTGGCTGAACTGTTGGCTATTTTAAGGGCTGGGGGAGTCGCATCGAGTTAATGCGGTAGCGCTCATGTTACAGACGTGTGTGGAAAAGTGAGTGCCATTCTTTCGCTTTGATCGCTTTAATGTTTGCTATAGTGCTATTTTCACCGTTGATCGATAACGACCTTTCAAATGCAACCACAAGCCGATCCCTTTATTGTGCCGCGCTGCCACGAAGCAATAGAAGTGCTCTACCAAGATGAGCATCTTTTATTAATTAACAAGCCCACTGCGTTGTTGACGCTTTCGGGAAAACACCCACTGAATAAAGATTCAGTACACTTTCGCCTGGTTAAAAATTACCCAACTGCCACGATGCTGCATCGCCTTGATTTTGGCACCTCGGGGCTTTTAGTGGTGGCGCTTAATAAAGCGATTAACGCGCATATTACTAAACAGTTTCAGGCGCGCACAGTGGTTAAAACGTACACCGCACTGTTACATCGACATCTGACAGATGATGAGGGTTGCATTGCATACCCCATCGCAAAAGACAAAGCTAACTTTCCACTGCAAAAAATCTGTTACGAAACGGGTAAAACAGCATCAACGCATTATGAAGTGATGGAACGATTGCAGCAGCCCTTTGCCACAAGAGTGACCTTTAAGCCCGTCTCTGGGCGCACCCACCAACTACGGATTCATAGTTGTGAAATTGGACATCCAATTTTAGGCTGTGACTTATATGCTACTGATGAAGCATTTTTTATGGCGGATCGGTTGATGCTGCATGCTGCTACGATTGAGTTTGATCACCCGGTGACAGGCGCAAGGATCAAGGGCGTTAGCCCCTGTTCGTTTTAGTGCGTAGCGACTATCTTCCTGGGGAATGATATACTTGCGTGTCGTCTATGATGCCTGATTTAAACTCTATCAAAAATCCGACGCAGTATTTTCACACTAGCCAATCACCTCTTCTGTTTTTTCATTTTCGTATGCACTACAGTTATGTAAGATCTTTCGTGCATAGTGTTGTGGTGACTCTTGCCATACAAAGGCATCTAGAATTGTTCTTAGTAAGACCAGGGAGTAGCGTGGTGGAATGGTAGTCTCTGTTTTATCGATTCTGGCCAGTTCCATCATCTTTTCAGGTAACAGGCCAAGCCGGGAGTTGATGACTGAGTCTTCACCAATCATGGCGTAGGCATAGCAGTAGTTGGTGTCGTAATCTATGGCGTCGGTTAAGTTGGCGGCCCCTGTGGTTGGAACTGCCAGTAACCACCCGGTGAGCAGAATAGCGTATCTGTGCTTTTTCATGTGATCACCTCCAGTTTGGAGATATGCTTATTTAATTAGAGCGGCCAAACGATGAAATGTTTCATCGATTTTTGTCAACAATATTGTGCGTTCACGCAACTCATTGAATTAGCAGTGGTATCAGAATGCAGGGAAAGTGCTGATTTTACGGCGAGGCTGGTGCTGGGGTATCTTTGGGTTAAACGGTGGTTTCTGGCCCTGTGTCTTTAGTATTCTTCGCTGCTATTTTTGATGGGGTTTTATTAAAAAGGGCGCATTACTCAAAGAAATTTGTCAGGCGGTTGAACCCCAGTGCGCCGACGCTTTCTCTTATTTGGGATAATGCGCCCGGATGTCGGTAATAGGACCAGATTGAACAACAGCATGCAAAACATGAGTTGCTCCCTCCCGTATCGAAAACTGATCTTTGTCCGACAAATCGAACTTTCAATCTATTTGAGGATTTTGACTCCTATTATTCATATCGCATCGGATCGCCATAGTTGATTACGCAATTATCTGCGGTTTTAGACATGGCCTGTGACTTTCTCATCGTTTAAAGGTCAGGAGTCAGGTTTGCGTTACTGCATTCGGTGAAACTTGTCTGTGGTAAATATTCACGTTTAGTTTCCGGCTAACAAAATTTCAATGGCCTTGATCAGTTTCTGGTCTTGTGGTTCTACGCGGCTTGGGTAGCTTTCCACCACTTTGCCATTGCGGTTGAGCAGGTATTTATGGAAGTTCCAGCGCGGATACTCACCCGCCTGTTGGGCCAGCGCGGTGTAAAATGGATCCTGAGTACCACGTGCAACATGGGTCTTGGCAAACATTGGGAATTTTACCCCGAAGGTGAGTCGACAGAATTCTTTAATCTGTTTCTCTGTGCCGGGCTCCTGGTTAGAAAAGTCATTGGAGGGGAAGCCAAGAACTACAAGCCCCTGGTCTTTGTATTTTCTATAAATCGCCTCTAGACCATCGTATTGGTCGGTGAACCCACACTTGCTGGCTGTGTTGACGACCAGTACCACTTTGCCAAGATATTGCTGGCAAAGATTGACCTCAGTGTCGCCTGCTAGCGCTTTCCTGTTGTGGTCGAGTGTGTCAGGGCATTGCGTCGCCTGTGCTGCGAAGGGTGTGAGTAGTAGTAATATCAAGAGTGATTTCATGATTTTCTCCATTTACAGGTTTTGAGTGGCAGACTCTTTAATGATCGCTAACATCAGTTTTGAGGCCCCTACGTGTGGTGCAATTGAAATCGAAAGCGTTGGGTAATATTTAGCAGCGGTAGCCACGATTGTGGGCACATCTTCACTGACATGGCGCCCAGCATTGAGAAAATAGGGCACTACATGCAACTGGGTGGCGCCTTGTAAAGCACATCGCTCGATGCCGCGTACGATACTAGGTTCGGCGATTTCCAGAAATGCGTATTCAATGATAGGGAACTGTTCACTCATTTCTGTATTAAGTGATCGCGTGATCTCGGCTACTGCTTCGTTAGAGGCCTTGCGCTGACTACCATGGGCTATGAGTAATAGAGCATTCATTTATAGTGGTTCCGTTTGATGTGATCCTGATACCGCTGCATTGCCTCGCGGCGACTGTCGGCAATCTCCACCAATGTTGTTGCTGGTCGTGAAAAATCATTTAACCATTTATGCTGGTAGTGGCCGTCTGCATCGAATTTTTTTGCCTGGATTTCCGGGTTGAATATTCGGAAGTAGGGTGCTGCATCCACACCGCTGCCGGCTACCCATTGCCAGCCCATGCTGTTGTTGGCGAGATCTGCATCGACCAGTGTGTTCCAAAACCAGCTCGCACCATGTTGCCAGGGCTGAGCCAGGTTTTTGGTGAGATAAGATGCGGCTAGCATCCTCACTCGGTTGTGCATGATGCCTGTTTGCCACAGTTGTTGCATGCCTGCGTCAATGATTGAAACGCCGGTTTCTCCACGTTGCCAGCATTGCATGCGTTGTTCGTCAAAATTCCAGAACGATGTATCAAAGCGGTTATCCATAGATTCTTCCGCGGAGTTGGGAAAGTGCCAAAGAATATAGCGTGCAAACTCTCGCCAGATGAGTTGGCGGAGGAAGACCTCTGTCGCACTGGCTTGCGGTGGGTTTCCATGTTCGATGATTGGCTGCAATATATGTAATATTTGCTGTGCACTTATCTCACCAAAATGGAGTGATGCAGATAGCGTGGAAGTGGCCTCTGCCGCAGGAATATCACGTCTTGTTGGGTAGTCGATAAGGCGCTCGTTTATAAAGCGTTGTAGTTGCTGGTGTGCCGATTGTTCGCCGGGTTGGTGATGCCGGGCCAGTTTATGTTGCCATGGGTGTGGGGTGAGCAGGTTGAGTGCCTCTAAAGTGAGGGATTCATATAGTGTGACACTGACAACAGCATGAGGCTTCGTGGTAGATTCTGCTTGGTCTGTTTTGTAAAGCAGGCCTTTTCTGAGCTGACGGTAGAAGGGGGTGAATACTCGATAAGGCGTGCCTTTCTGGGTCATGAGTTGACCCGGGTCGGGTAGCAGGCCGTCGTTGGTCATATTCAGGGTGATGCCATATTGCACCAGTTGCTCAGCGAGTTGTTGGTCGCGATGCGCCAGGTGGGGTTCATAATTTCGCTGCCAGCTGATGGCATCAATATTATACTGTTCAATGAGCCTGGGTATGGTGTCGCTGGCGCTACCTCTCACTAGATTCAGTACCAGGCCACGTTGAGACAGGTCATGTTTAAGCGATGTTAAACTTTGTTGTAACCACCAACTGGATGCCGCGCCGCGTTGCCAGGGGGCTTCATCGATGGAACTGTACAGATAGAACAGGATGATTTCGCTGTTATATTGCTGTGCGCGATGCAGCGCCCATTCTAATGCACTATTACCTGCAATGCGTAGATTATGCTGGAACCATACAGCAGTGCGTGTCATCGTGCTGATCTCCTGTAGGGTGGGACGACGCCTGGCATGACTTCTACAGCTAAGTCCGTTTTATAACCCAATGGTATCGCATTGTGATGATTGAGCCAGAGCGCGTGTTTGGTGCTGAATGGGCCGCCTACTAGTGTGGGGATTTTTGTCTGTTGTATTGATGACCATTGTGGTTCTATCAGCGACAGTAAAACGCTGGTACCTGAGAGCACGCTGGCATCAGCGCCGGCTCGCTCTGCGATAGCCGGAAGCTGTGCCAGCGGTGAGTTGGGGCCAAGATAGAGCAGGCGATAACCATGAGCGAGCGCCTCGATGGCGAACAGTAGTGTGCCAATTTCATGAAACTCCATCGGTAGACAAGAGACTAACAGCAGGCTGCCATGTTTTCGACTGGTCTCGTGGTGCAAGCGTGCACCCAGTTTGTTACGCAGATAAGCCGTGAAGAAGTGCACCTCAATGATACCGTTGGGACGTTGTTGCCAGCGCTCTCCCAGGGTCATTAAGACAGGTGTAATTAATGATTCACTGACCAGGCCAAATGGGTAAAGCGACAGTGCCTCGTTATAACAGGCGTCCAGTCTGGCCTCATCAAATAGTTCCACGGCCTGTAACATACGGTGTCGAAAGGTAGGCCATTGCGTGTCGCTGCCGGATAACGACGCGCTATCTGTCTGATTATCCTGGGGGTGCCGCTGCCGTCTCACCGCTTCGCCAATGCTCATGCCACCCTGTAACTGGGTTACAACGTTTTTGATTAGTGCTACGTCTTCCGGGCTGTAGAGGCGATGCCCTTTTGTAGTGCGCTGGGGGGAAAGCAGCGCATAGCGCCGCTCCCAGGCGCGCAGCGTGGTGGGTGCGACACCAGTCAATTCACTTAATACTCGAGTGGGAATACCTTCATTCATTGTGGCGCTCCGTGAATCAGATATTTGTATGACGTCTGTATAAGTAAATAGTTCTACAAAAATATACTGTTTTATCGCGTTCTATATCGCGTTCTATATCGCGATTGTGTCGCTACTTCGCTAAAAATTATTTGGCGTCCATGCCAATAATTCACTCACTTACGCGACAACTAATTCCTTTTGCCCCGACCGCCCTGCGTCCGCAGCGTTTTCGCACAACCTTGTTC
>CALZMY010000024.1 GCA_945788675.1 uncultured Gammaproteobacteria bacterium
CTCCCACCACCGCATAACCAGTCTGTGACAGATGACGCCTTATCTGGTGTTTACGCCCCGTCTCAATATGCACCGATAGCAACGAGCGCTGTTGCTGTTCATCATAGGCAAGGCGCGTGACATTCGAAACCGATGCTCGGCCCTCTATCTCAATATCGATTATATATGGGCTTGGTGCGACTGGGAACTCACCATGCACTAACACCCGATAATGTTTTTCAATCGCGCGTGACATAAAAAGCTTCGATAGCGCCGCAGTCGCCTTTTTTGTATGGCCGATCAGGATCAGGCCAGTCGCGGCACGATCAAGGCGATGAATGATAAAAGCAGGACGTTGTGGGATAAGATGCTGTTCTGCCCAGCGGCTAACCGTACAGTGATCGCCCCACTTACTGCCCTGCGATAGCAACCCACAAGGCTTATACCATACACTATAGCCACCCTCATCGGCGATCAATAGCGGCGCGACTGGCTCACTCGCGAGCACACGTTCATCATAATAGAAATCCAGCTCATCACCCGCCCTCAGCTCTTTTTTCGCTCGGCGTATGCGACGACACGAACCACGGTGAGTCAACCATACCGCCCCGCGCTGCATCGCCTGTTTAACACGCTGCTTCGATAATCCAGAAACCTCCGCCAACGCCGTGACTGCGTTAACATCTGCTTCCGTTATATCAACATGAAATTCACAACGTTGCGGGATCATAAAAACTCAGGCACCTTACTATCAAGCAAAAAATTAATCACGATATTTCAAAAAGAGCTGGGCATCTTGCTGGTCGATTCTGAAATCAAACTGTTCAAGAAAATTCATACCTAACAACCCGGCAGCACCCGTTATCTGCAACTGCTCAACAACTGCAATATCGATCGAAGAAACAGTAAACACACCAAGCGCCATCGACTCAATCCGATATAACAACGCCTCTGTGGTGCCATTGGCCGTGTTGACCACTATTTTTTTCACTGCATCTGAAGCCTGTAGTCCCAGTTGCTGCGCTGCACTACGACTCAAAACGGTAAATGATGCGCCAGTATCGATCAGCAGGCGAACATCCTGTTGATTCAACGAGGCATCAACCATAAAGTGACTACCCTTGCGTAACAACGTGATCGGGGTTTCAAGTAGCCGCAAACGTTGACGATCAATCTCCTGCAACATCTGTTGTGCAACATCACCCACAAAAGGATCATGCTCAACGACAGTTAACTGCGCTATCGCGGCATCGAGACGCGATGCCTTAATCAACCACGCTGCCAACTCTATATAGTACGGGGTATGAGCCGCACGATGTTGAATTAAAAACTCATACAACTTAACTTGCGCATTAATATCATCATCACCAATAGCCTTTTTAGCGGACTTAACGGTTTGCTCTACCAGAAGATCAAGCTGAGTCAGTTCAGCCGTCGATGAGGCAACGGTGAGCGTATCAAAAATCACCGTTAACGCCTCATAGAACTGCTGCTGTCGTTGATAGAGCAATGCTAATACAACACGCTCATCAAAGGCCTGCGGTAATTGCCCTATCAACAACTTCAATAACTGAATGGCACCCGCAACATCATTCTGCTGTTCACGTCTGTTCACATGCTGGTTAATCAGGCGTCGCATGCCCTTCATATTGCTGTGAGAACGCCCCTGAGTGGCATACCAGTCAATTGCCTCAGCATCTCGTCCTGTGTTTAACAACGCCGTTAGCTCATCAAAACCCTGTGCGTGTTGCTCATTTACGACACTGATCTGTCGATTAGCCTCAGAAGAAGGCACATTCGTTTTATCGCCGAGAAGCAAGTTCTTTGTTCGCTCACCCATCTCGAGTGCAGATTCAGGTAATGAAGTTGATTGCGATACAACCACAGGTACTGGCTCGGTAGCAACACGTAGTAACCAGCCGACAGAAACCCCGATCATCAGGACTGTGAGCACAACAAGCTTATTCATGTGTCAATATTGACTATATAAGGCGCGTGTTAACTTTGACCTCAGCATGCAGCGTTCTATGTACCGGGCATTTATCCGCAATCTCCAGTAACCGTTGTCGCTGCTCATCACTAAGGTCACCCACCAACTCGATATTACGCTCAATCACATCAACCTTGTGCGTCTTATCGTGGCATTCCGCGCAATCCTTCCCATGGATCTTATGATGCCTAAGCTGCACATCCACCTCATCAAGCGGCCATTTGTTTTGATCCGCATACATCCGCAACGTCATTGCAGTGCAGGCACCCAATGCTGCCGTCAGTAGGTCGTAGGGGGTTGGGCCAAGCGCGGCACCGCCCAGCGCAAGCGGTTCATCAGCGACCAGTGCATGACCACGTGCATCGATCTCCGTGTAATAATGCTCATGCTCAATACTGGCGGTCACCACATCATCATCTCTGCTGCTCAACACTGGTGGAGAAGAGTCCTCGACGGCAAGATATTTCTCAGCCCAGGAGGCTATCAGCCCACCCGCATAACAGGCATCCTGTTGACGTGACAGTAGATGGCCCGCATTATCGAGCGAAACAAAGCTCTTTGGGTGGCGTGCCGCTTCAAATATCTTGCCGGCATTATCCATCGTCACGGTATCATCGTTGGAGGCATGCAGTACCAATAACGCACACCCCAACCGCTTAATTGAGCTGTGCATCGTCACACCCTGCACATCATCAAGAAACTGCTGTTTCATACGATAACGCTGTCCGCCAATCTCGACATCCGCCTCACCATGTACCTCGATCTCCGCCTGCTCCTTTTTGAAGTGGTGCAGCACATGATATGGCTCATACGGCGAGCCAATCGTCGTCACCCCTTTTACCGAGGGGATCTGACTGGCTGCCGCCAACGCAGCCGTGCCACCAAGTGAATGACCAATCAAAATTCCAGCGGGCTGATGATGCGTTTCAAGATAGCGCGCAGCACACAGCAGGTCCTCCACATTTGAACTGAAATTGCTCTCTGAAAAATCACCACCACTTTCACCGAGCCCGGTAAAATCAAAGCGCAGTACTGCAATGTGGCGTTGCGTCAGCGCACGGCTAATATAATGAATCGCCTTGATATTCTTAGTGCAGGTAAAACAGTGCGCAATAATGGCATAACTGGTTGGACGGTTGTCCACCGGCATATCAAGTAAAGCAGCGAGTCGATCACCCGCTTGATTGGTAAAAAAAACTTTTTTTGAGCGCATCCGATTCTATTGACCTGTCTTTATAGACTGTCCATCTCCTCGACAACCTGACAATTAATTTTCATCCAGCGCGTTCTGCAGTTTTGATAATTTTCGAACCCATGGCTTGTGTTTCCTCAGTTCCGGTGGGAAAAACTCGGTCACCTCCAGCGCTGCCGCCCGTGATTCAAAACTACCATGTAACACGACATACCAGCTGCTACGATTCTTTCGTTTGAGCAGGACATACGCCAGCTCCCCTTCTAAAGCACTGCGCCTGATATAACGGATAATATTTTTTTCATCCGGTGAGCCAGCAAGTTGAATCGAATAGTGCTCTGGTGGTTGTGCCTTAAGCCACGCAGCACCGGGAATCGCCTCTTCATCAGCCGCAACAACGGCTGCAGCCGGTTTAGCGACAACAGAATTTTCCTTTGCCGGGGTTGGCGCTGGTGATTTTCCGACAACAGGGTTCGTCTCAGGTTTAACCGCTGGCTTTGATTTGACCACCGGCTTTGATTCAGCCTTAGCCAGCGTCGCCGTGGGCGCTGTTTTAATCGTGGGCTCTGGTTCCGCCTTAACAGGTTGTGGCTTAGGCTCAGGTTTAGCGGCCGGCTTGACCTGAGCCGCTACAACAGGCTTAGTCACTGGCGTCGATTTTACTTCCTTTTCGACAACCTTTGCAGCTGCTGGGGTCACCTTTGGAGTGACTGCCTCATCCTCATCAAGCGTCTGTTTAACATTCGACATAGCCACTGGCGCACTCAATACCATCCTCTTCGATTCCGCTATTGACACATCCTGTTCAGTATTGGAGAAAGAAAAGATAACAACGATCAGCAACAAAATAGTCGCCACCCCTCCACCAATTAAATAAGGCTGTTTTTTTCTGCGTATAAGCATCTGTTGGTGTTCAAGTCGTAAACGCTCATCTGAGATGGCACGCCCAAGCGCCAGTTCCGCATGATAATTGATACAGGCAGGAATACCGCAGCCACGATGGTGAATATTCTGTAATTGATCAGGGGTAAAAAGCGTAGTATCTCCCTGGCTTTCGAAATTATGATTAAGATAAGTCGTCGTATCTGCTTCGCTAAAGCGCGGCAACGAATGCACCTCAAGCCATTCATTTCGAAATGGAGACAGGCTATATGAGGCAATAATTTCTCGTAGTGCTGGAGTCGCGCAGAGGATAATATCAAGATCGCCACCATTCTCTGCCACTGCTCGCTTGAGACTCGCCAATGTCTCGATGGCATAAGATGAGAGGTTTTGCGCATCATCGACTATGACGACAGGGTAAGGTTCCTGATGCCCGTATGATGCGAGCCCATGCACTAACGCTTCAAAGTCGACATCCTCCTGCGGAAAAAAGGTCTGACCGAGACCATTGATAATATGGTCGACCCCGAGATGATAATCCGCCTGAATATGACACAGCAGCCAACGACTCCCCGCTTCAGTGATCAACTGCCGTATGAGTGCACTCTTGCCGCGACCATGTTCTGCGATGATCACCTGTATCGCTCCGCGCCCTGTAATAACCTGTTGCAGATGCGACAGCAGTGTCGCCAGTGTTTCAGTCTTCAGATAATAGGCTGGCGCGGCCTCGTGAAGTAGCGCTGGGTCATGCACAAAAGGAGCAGGCTCTTTCTGTCCATTAAAGAGGTCACTCTGACCATCATGTTTGATGTCAGACTGTGAATCAGACTCGCTGGTTATGCGCACTACATTATTAGACATATTATCACTACAAAGCGGAGGTTAAGGTCATCACAATTCCCACGAGGATCAATAAGAGAGCTCAAAAGAGGAACTCACTCCCTGTTCCCTCATTGAAAGCTAATATCATACGCCATACCTCCACTCGGTACCATCGCTGCTGCTCACATAAGCGCGCTAATCAATATCATCAGAGAGTGCTAAAAAGCGTATTAATCACCGCTAACGGGATCATCTACAGCCGGATCGTCTGCAAAATCTTCACAGTCATCAAAATCTTCACAGTCATCGAAGTCTTCAAATTCCTCGACGGGTGGATTACCGTCATAGACCAGATATTGACGTCGTTGCAGATAGGCCTCACGGGTAAAGGCATAGGGATCCAGCGCAGCAGCATCCAGAACACGGCTCGCCGATAGCAGACCGGCGCGGGTATCGACCACATCGATTGCGAACATACTATTGCGGGTGGCGTGATCCTCCACACGGTTAAAGGTTAGGTCAAACTGTCTGTAATCGACATATAAACCAATGCCATCACGTGGCGAGCTGGGGCCAAAAAATGGCAGCACTAGATAGGGGCCACTGCCGACTCCCCAGCGCCCAAGAGTTTGACCAAAATCCTCGCGATTTTTTCGCAATCCCATTGGCGTAGCGACGTCGATAATCCCCAACAGCCCGAAGGTACTGTTGACAATAAATCGCGTGGCATCAGAGGCAGCCTGGCCTAACTTGAGTTGCAGCAAGTCATTTATCGTCACCAGCACATCATCCAGGTTACCAAAGAAATTGGTAACCCCTTTATTCACAGGCGCAGGTACGACAGCAACATAGGCCTTAGCGACCGGCTTTATTACGGCCTTGTCCAGCGAGTCATTGAACTGATACATGGCTCGATTGTAACGCTCAAAAGGATCGTGAGGCTCCGTCGGGCCATCGACCGTCGCACAGCCGCTCAACAGGCATGTGGTGATGAAGGCAAGCAAGCGTGCACCACGTCGAGTCGTATGAAGCAACACGGCTACTTCATTCATTACGCAACGCCTCCACTGGATGCAGCCGCACACTCATCATTGATCTCTAAAAACATCAATATGATAAAGCTTATAGGACGTCAAAACAGTACAAAACCCCTGTTACGCTTATGTTCCTTTATTGAAAGACTGTATCATACGTCATGCTCCCACCTGGTGCCATCGCGACTAGCCATAAACGCCACTAAGACTGCAGAGCTAACTTTACGCGATGCTGGGAACGTCTATAGTGTCATCTCAACGTGTCATCTCGACCGCACAAAGAGCTCTTATGCCTTGTCACCATCAATCAATCACAAGGCTTAATATTTCTCTCGATGGTCAAAATGACAACGGCAACCGGGGACAGGTCACAAACTCCCAATATATGACTAATATTTGTGTTCTGCCCCCGGCAACCTCAAAATAACCGAACCATTTTCGACCGAGGTAACCTATGCAATCATTTCAATCACTCTTCGACTATGCGACAAAACGCAAGGGGGGTATTGAGGCGCTGGAGGCTCTATTACCCACACCCTTGAGCAGCAAACAGCTGGCAGCGATACCTGACGCCCGCTGGCTCGCAATGATGAGTCGCTGCATCTTTCAAGCGGGATTTAGCTGGAAAGTGATCGACAAAAAATGGCCGCAGTTTGAGGAGGCCTTTGCAGGATTCAATCCCCAGCGTTGGCGGTATATGTCCAACGATGATTTTGATGCCTTGCTCAAAGACAGGCGCATCGTGCGTAACGCCACTAAAATCCTCACTGTTCGAGATAACGCCACCCTGCTCTGTGATCTGGCGGAAGCACACGGCAGCGCGGCGAAATTCTTTGCCGAATGGCCAACGGAAGATTACGTCGAGCTACTTATCCTGCTGAAAAAACGGGGTAGCCGTCTGGGTGGTCACTCAGCACAATATTTTTTACGCTTCATGGGCAAAGACTCTTTCATCACCAGCCCGGACGTAGTGACGGCGCTGATTCGCGAAGAAGTCATAAGCTCAGAACCAAAATCACAGCGCGACTTAACGGTAACACAACAAGCCTTCAATCAGTGGCAGCAAGAGAGCGGAAGATCATTGACACATATAAGCAAAGTATTAGCATTTACTATTGGTACTTGATTGCAATTAAGGAAGACACCCCTGGAAAAAGGATAGCAGCTCCTTTTCCCATTCTATTGATTCAATTAAGTATCGTGCCCACAACCCCTCAGATACAATTTACGCATTCTTCTGTAGTAAAGTTCTACGGATTTCGTCTTCAGGTAGCGGTTTGTGAAATAGAAAACCCTGAACACTATCACAACCTGTCGTTTTGAGAAAATCAAGTTGCTCCTGATTTTCTACCCCTTCGGCTATTACCTCTAAGCGTAAATCTTTAGCCATCGAGATGACGTTACTCGCAAGTTTAGTGGCATCCGGGTCGTCAATGATGCCATGTATGAAGCTGTGATCGAGTTTTAACGCATCTACTGGTAATTTTTTCAAATAGGTGAGGGACGAGTAGCCGGTACCAAAATCATCCAGATAGATGCGAACACCCATTTCCTTAAAGCGCTTTAGTGTTTCAATAGAGTAGCTAATGTTATCCATCATAATAGACTCTGTGATCTCAATATGAAGTTGCTCGGGATTTAGCTGTGTTTCTTCAAGTATTTTTTCAACATCGTAGATTAGTTCTTTTTCACGAAATTGCCGTGCAGAAAGATTTACCGAAACAGAAACATCCTGTATTCCACCTTTAATCCATTCTGATATATGATTGCAAGATTGACGCATCACCCATTCCCCAATTGGAACGATCAAGCCACTTTCCTCTGCTAATGGGATGAACTGTTCGGGTAACATCTCAGTATCTAAATTTTTCCAGCGTAAAAGTGCTTCCAGTGAAGTAATCGCGTTGCTGTGCAAGTTAACAATGGGTTGGTAATAAATATAAAACTCTTCGTTATTTAGCGCTCTTCTGAGATTCGTTTCGAGAGAAATTCTCTTTTTGATGCGATCCGCCATTTCCGACTGAAAAAACTGAATATTGTTTCGCCCCTTTCCCTTGGCATGATACATGGCCGCGTCAGCATTTTTTAATAGTGTATCGGTATTGACGCCATCGCTGGGATAGTTCGCAATACCGATACTGGCACCAAGAAACATCTCCTTGTTATCGATAATAATTGGTTTCCGAAATAAACCAAGTATTTTTTCTGCGACTTTCAGCGCTTCTTCAGCACCATTATTATCTTCCATAAAGACGGTAAATTCATCCCCTCCAAAACGAGACACAGTATCTTCTTCTCTAAGGCAGGTTTTTATTTGTTTGCTGATTTGTTGTAAAAACAGATCGCCAGCGTAGTGCCCAAGAGAATCATTGAGATCCTTAAAATGGTCTATATCGATAAATAACACTGAAAGTTTAATGTCATTACGACGAGCTCGAACAATGGCGTGGTTGAGCCTGTCTTTAAACAATGAACGGTTAGGCAGGTCTGTGAGTGGATCATGATAGGCCTGGCGCTGCATTAAATCTTCCCTGGCCTTAATCTCGGTAATATCATAAAACACTCCAATGAGTTGTGTGATATTACCCACCAGGTCCGTCACTGATGAAATAGTTAATCGTTGCGGAAAGGTCTCGCCATTCTTTCGCCGATTCCATATTTCACCCTGCCAGCGGCCAGTTTTTTGAATGGCCTGCCACATCTTGCTATAAAACTCTTTTGGCTGTCTGTTAGATTGTAAAATACGAGGGTTTTTGCCGATGACTTCATCTGCAGAGAAGCCTGTTATCGCGGTGAAGGCGGGGTTAACTGATTGAATGATAGCATCGGCATCGGTCACCATAATACCTTCAATGGCTGATTCGTATACGTGTGAAGCTAATAAAAGTCTTTCATCCGATTTTAGTTTTTCGGTTATATCTGTTGATAGCAGCGTAAAACCTACTACACTCCCATCATCATCTTTAATAACGGTAATTCTTGACTCCAGCTGCCGCAATCCATGCGCCGAAGGACGGGTGTGACTGA
>CALZMY010000025.1 GCA_945788675.1 uncultured Gammaproteobacteria bacterium
CACCGCGTGGTATTTTTGAGTTGAAGTATTTTTTTTCCAGTCATGTGGGGACTGCCAGTGGTGGAGAGTGTTCTGCAACGGCAATACGTGCATTGATCAAAAAGCTGGTGGCGGCAGAGAATCCAGCAAAACCACTCAGCGATAGTAAAATTTCACAAATTCTTGAAGAACAGGGTATTAATGTTGCTCGTCGGACAATTGCAAAATATCGCGAGTCAATATCAATTCTTTCCTCAAGTGAGCGTAAACGTTTGACATAACATAGAGGTATAAAATGCAAATAAATCTGACAGGACACCATATCGACATCACACCGGCTCTGCGTAGCTATGTTAACGATAAATTGGAAAAGCTTGGTCGTCACTTTGATGGCGTAGGTAATGTGCACGTGGTGCTCGGGGTAGAAAAGCTTGTGCAGAAGGCCGAGGCGACCCTTCATGTCAGCGGTGCGGATCTGTTCGCCGATGCTGAAGATGAAAATATGTATGCCGCCATCGACGCGTTGGCAGACAAGCTCGATCGGCAGGTGATTAAGCATAAAGAGAAACGTAAGGATCATCGCGGCCGCAACAAGGCAGTTCCAATTCAGGACGTTGATCAAGGTGCCATTCAAGATGCTATCGAACCAGAATAACTCACTCGACAGCTATGAATCGTGTCAGGAAATAAAGCAAGCATGGAAATAGACGACATTTTTCTGCCTGAGTGTGTTATTGCTCAGAAAAAAATTAGCAGTAAAAAACGTGCACTGGAGCAGCTCAGTGAGCTGCTCGTCATTGCATCACCTGGCTTGACTCAGCCTGAGGTGTTCGAGAGCCTGATAGGTCGTGAACGACTGGGCAGTACCGGGTTAGGCCATGGTGCCGCGCTTCCTCATGGTCGTCTCAAGGCGGTGGAGAAACCCGTGTGCGCTTTATTGCAACTGAAAGCCGGGATTGATTATGATGCCGTTGATGGTCAGCCGGTCGATCTGGTTTGTGCTTTGTTGGTGCCCGAGGAGGCGACCAACGAGCATCTGAAGTTGCTGGCAATGTTGGCCGAGATCTTTGGTGATGAACAGTTTTGCCAGCAGCTGCGGACGGCAGGCAGCGATGCCGATTTATACCAGCTATTGACGCAGTGGCAATCAAAGTATGACGTAGACCAGCAAGCGCGGCCCTGCGCATAGTCGTGATGGATAGATCGCTGACTGTCAATCAGCTGTTTGAGAGTCATGCTGAAAAGCTGGTACTGGAATGGGTTGCTGGACGGGCAGGCCGGGAGAGGGGAATTCAGTTTACACAGGATGCTGGTGGGAAAAGAGATTATGCGGAGATGCCGTTAGTCGGTCATCTGAACCTGATTCAGCCCAGTCGCATTCAGGTGCTGGGGTCTACCGAATTACGCTATCTTGAGTCGTTAGGCAAGAACTCATACCATGATGCTCTGGCCAAGTTGTTTGATGAATCCCCCGTCTGTGTGATTGTCGCTGATGGCGCGCTGTCAACTAAAGACCTGCGGCAACGAGCAGAGGAGAGATCCATTGCATTATTCTCTTCAAGTCTTGGTAGCGATAAATTAATTGAGCATCTGCGTTATTATCTGACCGGTGTGTTGGCGGAGTCCATAACGTTACACGGTGTTTTTATGGAAGTGCGGGGATTGGGTGTTTTACTGACAGGTGAGAGCGGTGTTGGCAAGAGTGAACTGGCACTGGAGCTGGTCACTCGCGGCCACCGTCTGATTGCTGATGACGCGCCAGAGTTTTCGAGGGTTGCACCGGATGTTATCAGGGGGGCTTGTCCCGAATTGCTGCAGGGCTTTCTCGAGGTGCGAGGGTTAGGGGTGTTGAATGTGCGTGCGATGTATGGTGACAGTGCGATTAAAAAAGATAAAAATCTACGTCTGATTGTACACCTTAAGCCAAGCGATGATGACGATGTGCGTAATATTGACAGACTGGTTGGTAGTCAACTGAATGAAATGGTGTTAGATGTTGCGATTCCACAGGTGATTTTACCGGTAGCGCCGGGACGCGATCTGGCGCTGTTGATCGAGGCGGCTGTGCGTAATCATATACTTCGCCTGAGTGGTTATGATGCAGCGCAGGATTTTATTGAACGCCAGAGAAATTTTTTTAGTTAGAGGTTGTCTATGAGGTTGTTGGTGTTAAGTGGACTTTCCGGTGCTGGTAAAAGTATTGCACTACAGGCATTGGAGGACCTGGGCTTTTATTGCGTGGATAACCTGCCGATGGGACTGTTACCCGGCTTTGTAGCGCAGATGAAGGCGGTGGAGGGACGGCAGGAGGTCAAGGATATCGCCGTCGGGGTTGACGCGCGTAATATGACTGATGATCTGCAGAACTTTCGACTGATTCTCGATAATATTAAAGGCCAGGGGATCTCCTGCGAGGTGATCTTTATCGTCGCCAGCGATAATGCCTTGATCAAACGTTTCAGCGAGACGCGTCGTAAACATCCGCTGACGAACGATCAAATCCCTTTAGTAGAGGCGATTGCTGCGGAACGTTATCTGTTGAATCCGATTGCTGATTGTGCGGATCTGCATATCGACACAAGTAATACCAATGTTCATCAGTTGCGCGACCAGATTCGTGACCGTGTCGGTAGAACTGCAAGTCCGGCATTGTCATTACAGTTTTTATCGTTTGGGTTTAAGCATGGTCATCCTATTGATGCGGATTTTGTCTTTGATGTGCGTTGTCTGCCTAATCCACACTGGGACCCTCAATTGCGCCTGCAGACTGGGCGTGATGAAGATGTGATCAAATTTCTACAGCCACAGCCAGTCGTGAAGGAGATGCTTGAAGATATCACTCGCTTTGTTGAGCGTTGGGTTCCCAGTTTTGAGGCAGAAAATCGCAGTTATTTAACGGTAGCAGTGGGTTGTACGGGTGGTCAGCACCGCTCAGTTTACCTCACCGAAACGCTCGGGGCCCACTTCAAGCAGATAAGAGAGAGCGTCCTGATTCGCCATCGAGAGCTATCGTGAGCGTTGCCCTGCTGATCATTACACATGATGAAGTGGGGCGTGCATTACTTGACTCTGCTGATGCCATGCTTTGTGGGACACCACTACTGGTCGAAGTGGTTGCAGTCTCCAATCAGAGTAATCCCGATGCGGTGACGCAGCTGGTTGACGAGGCCATTATGCGACTGAACCGAGGTGATGGTGTACTGGTGTTGACGGATATCTATGGTGCTACGCCGAGTAATATCGCAATGAAGTTTCAGAATGATGAGGCGCGAGTGATGGTGGTATCGGGGATTAATTTACCGATGTTGATTCGTGTTCTGAACTACCCGGACCTGAGTATTGAGCAGTTACTTGAAAAGGCGCTGAGTGGCGGACGTGATGGGGTCTTTCGTTGTCAAAGGGAGGAAGGTTAGTTGTCATGGTGAGTGCCGAGATTGCCATTATCAATAAGCTGGGGCTACATGCGCGCGCAGC
>CALZMY010000026.1 GCA_945788675.1 uncultured Gammaproteobacteria bacterium
CACCGCCATGAACTTTCCAGTCGGCTGCCCCATCATCATCGGCATTCCCAGCTGAGAATCTGCAGAAACTGAATCGCCATCACGCGCCAGGCCATCCATCCCCATCGTCATCGCACTCAATTTAAAACGAAATTCTTTGGTCTCCGGGATACCGCCACCGGGAATATTCATCGGCATATTACCGCCGCATTTGCCACAACAGAGTCCAACAAAAGCATTGGCCACGGGTGCCCATATCATCACTGACAACAGCAACGCACCCTGCAATAACTTACTGCGCATCGATACCTCCCCTCTCAAAATAAGTGGTAGCGATCCTAGCAGGGGTAAATTATATTTTGAATGCGACATAGTGTCGCACCCACCAAACTGCCAGCGTACAGTCTAAAAAATTACTCAAGCATGCTTTGATAATCCTCCAGATAATGGTCTCGATTCAAATCACATACTTAAGGGCGTCTCTAATTAATCAGAGGCTCTCATAGTTAAAGCCTTGCACCTGTATATTTTAATATGAGAACATTACTAGCTGATAAATATTCTCACGATTCACATGAGCCTCGGACTGCATTAGAAACGGCTCTAGAAGGAAAACATAAGCATATGAAAACTGTAGATGTTCTGGTCGTAAAATTGCTACAACTGATCGTCACCACCTTTTTCCTGTTTGTACTGTCGCTATGGTACGGCTCCATCCTGCTAGCGCCGCTGGCGATTTGGTACAATTTAAGCGCCTTTCTCGGCGGTGGAATCTTCGCGACATTGGTCGCAAGTGGCCTGACGATTGGGCTGGGCTTCTATCTCGCGAAACTGCCAGGACTGGTCGACGCATTGATCAAGCCAGGGGTTGAGATGTACAAACTCGCGCTTTCAACTGTCTGTGGACTTGGCCGTGTCGCTAACACCATCGACCCTAAAGCAGAGAAACCCGAAGAGAAAACAACTGATAACACCTCTGGCGCTGACGCCAAGTAAGTTAGCGTAAAAAAGCCCCTGAGATGCGGTGACGTCTCAGGGGCTTTTTTATTGAGTAACGACGATTCAGCCGCAACTCAGTCGATCAATTAAACGGATGGCGCAGTACAATCGTCTCGGCACGATCCGGTCCGGTTGAGATCACATCGACCGGCACCTCAACCACCTCTTCAATACGCTTCAGATAGGCGATTGCATTGGCAGGCAGATCTTCATAACGTTTAATCCCAAAGGTGCTGTCGTCCCAGCCAGGGATATCGACATAGACCGGTTCGCAGTTGGCGAAGGCCTCGGCACCATCGGGCGGCACCAGCTTCTCAACCCCATCGTATTTGTAGC
This sequence comes from uncultured Gammaproteobacteria bacterium, assembly GCA_945788675.1. Classification (GTDB taxonomy): domain Bacteria; phylum Pseudomonadota; class Gammaproteobacteria; order SZUA-140; family SZUA-140; genus SZUA-76. The sequence continues at coordinate 1,315 of CALZMY010000026.1, forward strand.
CGACGCAGATGCGAATGGTGTCGAGCCCATCGAGCACATCGAGCTTAGTGATACAGAGTCCAGAGAGACTATTGATCTGCGCGGCACGGCGCAAAGCGACAGCATCGAACCAGCCGCAGCGACGTGCACGACCAGTGGTCGAACCGAACTCATGACCACGCTCTGCCAGATGGCCACCGATAGCATCATCCAGCTCGGTCGGAAAGGGACCAGAGCCGACACGGGTGGTGTAGGCCTTGGTGATGCCCAGCACGTAATCAAAACCCAGCACGCCCATGCCACTGCCGGTGGCAGCGCCACCTGCGGTGGTATTCGATGAGGTCACAAACGGGTAGGTACCGTGATCGATATCAAGCAAGGTCCCCTGCGCGCCCTCAAACATGATACTTTCACCACGTTTCTGATACTGCGCGATCATCTCCGGCACATCGGCGATCAACGGCTCCAGGATCTCCTGCATCGCTAGCGCTTCATCAAGAACCTTTTGAAAATCAACAGCCTCTGCTTTGTAGTAGTTCTGCAACATGAAGTTGTGATAGTCGAGTACTTCGCCCAGTTTGGCAGCAAAACGTTCACGATGAAACAGATCACCAAGACGCAACCCACGGCGCGAAACCTTATCCTCATAGGCCGGACCAATACCGCGCCCGGTGGTACCGATCGCCTGTTTGCCGCGTGCAATCTCACGCGCGTTATCAAGTGCGATGTGATAAGGCAGAATCAATGGGCAGGCAGCGCTGATGCTAAGGCGCTCACGCACCGGCACGCCACGTGACTCCAGCATATTGATCTCTTTTAGCAACGCCTCGGGAGAGACCACTACACCGTTACCAATCAGGCACTGCACCCCTTCACGCAGGATGCCGGAGGGAATCAGATGCAGCACGGTCTTTTCACCATCGATCACCAGGGTATGTCCGGCATTATGCCCCCCCTGAAAACGCACCACCGCCGCGACCTCTTCGGTCAGCAGGTCGACGATCTTGCCCTTGCCCTCGTCACCCCATTGAGTGCCGATAATGACTACATTTTTGCCCATGATTTTCTCTTACACGATTTAACAATTCTGCATAAAAAAAGCGCAATATGCTGCGCTCATCCCACCACCAGCCTGCTGATACCTATTCCAGGTCGACCACTTGCCATTGCCCATTAATCTCTACAATCTTACGATCACAGCCTACTTCCCCCATATCCGCCTGCTGCCCCGGGAGGAATTCGATCACCCGCTCACCCTCGTCACGCAGTTCAGCGATAAAGGCCTGCAACCCTGCGCGTTGCTCGCTATTATCACAGGGATAGGCGACGATAGCGCTGGGTTCGTATGATACTGTCTCGCTCAACGCCATCAATGTCTTCAGGTCTGTGCTGAAGCCGGTCGCGGGACGTGAGCGCCCAAAGACGCTGCCAATGTCATCATAACGCCCACCACGCGCCACCTCCTGGCCATGTCCCGGTACAAAAGCGGCAAATACGACGCCGGTCTGGTAACGGTAACCACGCAGCTCGGCGAGGTCAAAATAGAGTGAGATATCGCCCATGCGCTGCTCCGCATAATCGGCAATTTGTTGCAATGTGTCGAGTGCCTGCAGCACCACATCACCAGCCGCCTGTAAAACCCTACGCGCCTCCTCCAGTACATCACGACCGCCATTAAGGTCAACCAGTGCCAGCAGCATGGTGCGTGCATCGGCATCGTCACAGACGTCGGCCAGCAGCTCTTCGATCTCGGGTTTGGCTTTGCGCTGTAGCGCATCAAATAGAAGCGCCTCGTGGGATGAGGTCAACGCTGCGCGACCCGCCAGCGCACGGAAGATCCCGACATGACCGAGGTCGATATGGATCTCATCAAAGCCTGCCAGACGCAATGTTTCAACCATCAGGTGAATAATCTCAGCATCGCTCTCGATCCCGGCGTGACCATAGAGCTCGGCACCTACCTGCAGCGGGCAACGTCCCCGGGAGAAACCATCCTGGCGAGTATGCAACACAGCATCGAGGTAACAGAGGCGGGTCGGCCCTTCGCGATTGAGACGATGGGCATCGATACGTGCCACTTGCGGCGTCATATCGGCGTGTATACCCAACAGGCGGCCGCTTTTTTGATCGATCAGCTTGAAGGTCTCAAGCTCCAGTTCAGTACCTGTGCCGACCAGTAGTGACTCAAGATATTCGACCATCGGTGGGATCACATATTCGTAGCCCCAGCTACTGTAGAGATCGAGCAGAGAACGACGCAACCGCTCGAGGCGCTCGGCCTGCGGCGGTAAAAATTCGTCAATCCCCTCGGGGAGTAACCAGCTATTTTTTTCTTTCGACACGTTATTGGCCATTGGTCACTATTCAAGTGTCCATATTTCAATCAGTTAAGGAAGAATGTCTCTGCTAATAACAGACGAACAAACTGCAGGCGCGA
>CALZMY010000027.1 GCA_945788675.1 uncultured Gammaproteobacteria bacterium
AGTCTGGGCACCCACCAAAAACGTCAATATGCTTTATTGAACGCATTAATGCCGGATGAACGGAGGTGACAAATGCTATTTTTCAGGGCCGACTAATTATTCTTGTCTCCATTGATGCAGTTGTTTATAGCAGTCGCTTATCGAGGATAGGCGAGCCACTTGATATATCCGGTGTTTATGTGTTTAAAAAGGATAATTGCTCAAAAGATGGTTGCTTCTTTGGTATGCACCCTGATTTTAGTTTTAGTTATCTTCCGGATAACGAAGAGGTGATAATTACTAAGACTGAGTTAGGGTTTGCGATGAGGCATGTAGGATGGAAAAACAAAATGATGAGTATGGAGTTTTTTCGAAATAATCCTAATGTAGGATGGAGCACTGAAGATATTATGTTCAATTGGATAAGCTGGGGCGTTCAATTGGGTATAGGGAGAGAGTCACGGAGACTTCGAATGTTTTTTGATCAAGCGGGGTCTCTCATAATAGAATCGAAGTATAGAGAAACTGGCCTGGCGTTTTTTGTGCTCCCTTTTACTGAATCTTATACACACAAAATGAAGCTAATTCGAAAAGATGTTTCATAACAAGAGGAAGGTAGTATCAGAATAGAGGCGGCAACGCTTGGTGGATAATGCCTTGCAGACTAATCTACTTTATATCGAAACAAGCTTAATATTTGTATTTTTTCCTCAATTCTTCTTGTTAATTTCTATAGGCGCATCGGGTAACGTTTTGCCCGTATTAAGAATCCCATTAGGATCGAACTGCTGTTTGATCCGATGCATCAGGTCAAGTGTTACCGGGTCGATCTCACGTGCGACAAAGTCGCGTTTTTCAATGCCGACACCGTGTTCGCCAGAGATCGTGCCGTTTAATTTCAGGACTAGACTAAACACGGCATCGAGACACTGTTCGGCGTTGTGCTGCTGTTGCGGGTCATCGGGGTCTAACAGCAGATTGGTATGCAGGTTGCCGTTGCCTGCGTGACCAAAATTGACGATCGGGATGTTGTGTTGTTTAGATAGCTGTTGCAGGCCACGAATCAATTCCGGCAGGCGTGACACCGGCACCACGATATCTTCGTTGATCTTTTTTGGTGCGATGTTGCGCAGTGCCGGTGAGAGTGCCTTGCGTGTATTCCACAATGCCTGAATCTCTTCTGGCGTGGTGGCTGCAGTGAGATCGAGCAGCCCGTCATTGCGCGCTGCATCGCTGACTTTGGTGACGGCTTCATCGAGGCTCGCGCTGAGCCCGTCGACCTCGATCATTAGCATCGCCCCGGCCCCTTGTGGTAGGTCGGCCTTTGAGTAGTCACGGATCATCTCAATCGCGGTACCGTCGATGAACTCCAGTGCGCATGGTACCACTGCCTGTGCCATGATCGCTGAGACCGCTTTGGCTGCATCATCAATAGTGGCGTAGATCGCCTGCAGTGTGCGTTTGCCCTCGGGTAGTGGGGTCAGTTTCAGGGTCGCCTCGGTGATGATCGCGAGTGTCCCTTCGGAGCCGATCAGCAGACGGGTGAGATCATAACCGACCACCCCTTTGGTGGTGTAGACGCCGCAGCGGATCTCGCGCCCGTCGCCGCTGATGGCGCGTAGCCCAAGGGTGTTTTCACGCGGGGTGCCGTATTTAACGGCACGTGGTCCGGATGAGTTATAGGCGAGGTTGCCACCTACGCTGCAGACGGCCGCACTGGTGGGGTCCGGTGGCCAGAAGAAACCGTGTTTGCCTGCTGCCTGCTGGACCTCCTGATTGGTGACCCCTGGCATCACGACCATTACGCGATTATCGGGGTCGACCTTGATGATTTCACGCATGCGCTCGAACGACAGTACTACGCCGCCGGCAATGGGTACTGTGGCACCGGTAGTGCCGGTGCCTTTGCCACGTGCAGTGATCGCGATGCGGTGCTGGTTACAGAGCTGGACGATCTTGACGGTCTGTTGATGGTCCTGCGGGAAGAGTACTGCCTCGGGCAGCGCCTCTCGGCGGCTATTATCGTAGCCGTACGGCCAGCAGTCGGCAGGGTCATGCAGCAGGTTTTCATCGCCGACGATGGCGCGCAGTGTCGCCAGCAGTTCAGGGGTCATGGTGGTTTAGGCGTCTATGTATTCGAAGACTTTGACGATGCCCTGTACCCCTTTCACCTGCTGCACGGTCCTGGCGGCGGCGTCGCCTTCGGCGCGTGTGACAAGCCCCATCAGATAGACGAAGCCTCTTTCACTGACCACTTTGACGTAGGCACTGCTCACCCCTTTGGCGCTGAGCAGCGAGCTTTTTGCCTTGAAGGTGATGGCGGTGTCGTTATTTTGAACCTTGAGCCCGATCGCTGCAGTGATTTTGATTTCGTTATGCACCTGTTTGATCTTTATGTTCTGGCGCGCATGCGCTGCAGCGCGCTTACGATGCTGTTCACTGGGTACCTGCCCGACCAGTAGCGCGATACCATTGAAGACGATGGCTTCTATGCGGGCGTTCTTCATTAGCTCCTTGTCTTGATGGATGGCGCCATTGATTTTGAGTTCGGCAGTCTGGTCGTCAAGGATTGTGCCGGCGGAACGTCTGTCATGTATGACAGCAGCGCCAGTGGCTGCACCAGCGACGATGACTGGGGCGCACCCCTGTAGTGATGTGGTAATGAGCAGGGCCGCAAGGGCGATACCGAGTAGTTGCTTCACAATCAGCTCTCCTGTCCGAGTAGTTGGTAGTCGATGAGGTCACAAAGGCAGTGAATGGTGAGCAGGTGTACCTCCTGGATACGCGCAGTGTTGTCTGCCGGAACGCGGATTTCAACATCATTTTCGCGCAGGATATTGGCGATTTCACCACCGTCACGGCCGCTAAAGGCGATCACGTTCATCTCGCGTTCGTGCGCGGCATGAATGGCATTAACGACATTTTTTGAGCCCCCGCTGGTGGAGATGCCAACGAGTACATCGCCGGGTTGTCCCAGTGCGCGTACCTGTTTGGAAAAGACATCGTCAAACGAATAGTCGTTGGCGATTGAGGTGATGGTTGAGGCGTCGGTGGTCAGGGCGAAGCCTGGCAGCCCTGGTCGCTCAATCTCGAAGCGGTTTAGTAGCTCCGAGGAAAAGTGTTGTGCATCGGCCGCCGAACCACCGTTGCCACAGGTGAGTATCTTGCGTTCGTTGAGCAGGCAGGCGGTTAAGAGATCGGCTGCGATCACAATCGGTTGCGACAGGGTTTCCATCGATTGCATTTTAGTTTCGATGCTGTCATTGAAGATGCGTTTTATACGAGTGGCGAAATCCATAAGGGTGGCGTGTTGTCTCTTGTGTTATGTTGATTGGCAAATTATTAAAATCGGGCCTGAAAAGCGTCCTGTATCCATTGGATATTGTGTTGTTGTGCTGTTGAGGCCGTCTGGGCATGAATAGCAATTACATCGAAACGCGCGGGTTGCCTTGCCGCCTGCCGATTTTCCTGCAAATAGTGTAACGCACTCACGATCAGCTTGTCTTGTTTGCGCCGATCAACGCTGGCATCGGCACCGCCAAAGCGGCGGTTGCGGCGGTAGCGTACCTCAATAAAAACGATGCTCTGCTGGTGTTTCATGATCAGATCGATCTCACCGCGCCGGCAGCGATAGTTGCGGGTGATAAGCTGTAAGCCCTGTTGTTGTAGATACTGCAGGGCGAGGGTTTCTGCGTGGTGGCCACTGTCGAGCGTACTATCGTTGCTGTTCATGCTGCCGTCCATGGCGTGGGTCATGTAAAAATTTAGTGTCTGTTACAGTGGGCGTGCGATGCCGCGCCTGAAGCGTGCCCAGGGCAGCTGTCGAACGATGCGGTTCGATTCATTCAGGCTCAGGGAGCCTGTTTCACCACTATGGCGCTGGTAACGGAATGTCGCCATATGTTTGATCTGGGGGATCAGGTGATAGGCATCGATTCCCATGGCATAAAAACGGGTGTACTGACGGTTTTCGTCTGGCCACAGTTTCTGGATGCGGGCATCAAGGTCGGTCGCCCCTTGTGTGTTTCTCAGCACCCATGGAATATCACAGAAAGTGATCTCGTCGAGATCTCGGTTGGCTTCTCTGTCCGAGGTGCCGGAGTAGAGGTGGGAGGTGGCGTAGACCGGCAGGTCGCCGGCGTAATGAAATTTGAGTTGTGGTTTGATGAGCCGTGCCTGACGAGGGAAAGCGACCATGAAAATGAAGTCGGCATCCTGTCGGCGGCGAGGTTCAAATTTGAGTTTGGTGCCAAGCAGGCTTTCTAGCGCCTGCTTGCGCTGTCCGCTTTCATCAATATTGAGTAGAGTACGGAGCGGGCCTGAAAAATCATTTTTGCTGGAGGCGTAGGTTTGTTGTTCGGCGATGCTGCCGCTAAGGGCTTCCCAGCTCTCATTAAAGGCTTGCAGAATGCGCGCTGCCCACTCGCCTTCGGGAACGATGGTGAGTGCCTGATTGTAGCCATCGAGCCATGCCCGCTCAGCCAGTTGACGCGCTTCGTCTTCAGGCGAGAGGCCAAATTGAAACAGGTTATCTGCCATCAATGTTGGATCATTACTGTAATTGAGTGACAGGGTGGGGACGGTTATCTCGTCTTCCTGTAGCAGTGAATCGACGTCTGCTTTGTTAAGCGGTCCAACAATGAATTTAGCACCGTTATCAACCGCTAACTGGTACAGTTCGGCGACCGTGCTTTCTGTGGTGGTAGTATCATAGAGCTGGATGGCAGGTAGTGCTTCGTTGCTGTTGTTGTTGAAGTGGGCGGCAAGAAAACCGTCACGAATCACGGCGGCTACTTTGGCGAAGTTGCCACTCATGGGTAGCAGCAGCGCAATTTTATTGGGGTGGACGACAGCACCTGATCGCAGTGCATCAATGGAGGCCAGAATGTTTTCCGATACCTGCAGATTGGGATAGTGATCGCGCCAGCTGGCGAGTGACTGTGTCAGGGCGGTGCTATCACTGATATCGGCAGCGCTGCGCTGAGTGCGCTTGGCGAGCAGGGCAAGTTCCAGCCAGCCGCTGAGTGGGTCGGGGGGTGGATCAATGCGCAGCTGCTGTAACATCTCTTCCGATAACATCATCAGCGATTGCCAGATCAGTAGTTGATTCTCTTCAATCTCGGATGGTGTGTCGGGCAGGGCATCAAAAGGCGTGGTGAGGTAGTAGCCCCTTTTGATGTATTCGCGCACCGCTTCAATTAGATTCCCTGCGCGGCTATAGGCCTGGGCGCGTAGCTGGTAATACTGGGCGTGTTGCTCAGCAGTAGTGAGTGGCGACGGGGGTTGTTGTAATAATTCAAGGGCATAAGCTGGATTTGACTCAGCAAGTGCGATACGGGCTGCGAGCAAATGGAAGTCTAGCTGTTGCGTCGCGCTGAGCCCTTCGGTCGGTATCATCTGCAGTGCCCGTTGTGCCTGCGCTAAATAATTGCCCTCCAATAGCATGGCGACAGCCTTTATCTGGAAGTCAGTGCGCGCTTCCTGGGGGGCAATCAGTGCGAGTTGTTTGTAGGCATTGCTAGCAGCCTCGTATTCGCCTTCGCGTTCAGCCAGCTCAGCAAACTCAATCAGCGCTGCGGTATCGCGTTGTACGGTGTCATCAGGGGTTGTGGTACAGCCACTGATAGCGAAGGTGACTACGAAAGCCGCGAGCAGGATTCGAAAACGGAGTGAAGATTTGGCCATGATCTGTCGTGGGGATTCCTGTGTGCGGTGGGTATGGGCTCTGTTAAAGTGAGTCCTGATTATGGGCTGGTTAGGGCGCCTTTCGGCAAACTATCATATTATTGGCAGTAACCTGTTGGCAAAAAAGCCACTTGTTGTTAGCTATTACTATAACTAAGTCGTTGGGGGTTGTCAGTGTCAATTATTAGCGGCGCATTGTATGTGGTGGCGACGCCGATCGGAAATTTGGGTGATATGAGCCAGCGTGCGATCGAAGTATTGAGTGGCGTGGTGTTGATTGCTGCTGAGGATAAGCGCCATAGTGGCAAGCTGTTGCATCATTTTGACATTAAGACGCCCACGATGGCGCTGCATGACCATAATGAGCGCGCGGTGAGTGAGTCGATTGTGGCGCGTCTGTTGGGGGGAGAGGCGGTGGCGTTGGTGAGTGATGCAGGTACGCCACTGATCAGTGATCCTGGTTATCATCTGGTTGCGCAGGTCCGTGCTGCCGGTTGTCGTGTGATCCCGGTGCCGGGGGCAAGCGCCCTGCTGGCGGCGTTGTCGGCCTCAGGTCTGCCGAGCGACCGCTTTATCTTTGAGGGTTTTTTACCCGCTAAGGCGGGTGCGCGTAACGCCAGGCTGGAACAGTTGCAAGGGGAGCATCGGACGTTGATATTTTACGAGGCCCCGCATCGCATTGTGGAGTCGGTGGCGGCGATGACAGGGGTCTTTGGCGCTGATCGACAGGCGGTGATCGCGCGTGAACTGACCAAAACTTTCGAGACAATTCATGGTGATACGTTAGCGGGCTTATCGACCTGGCTGAAATCGGACGCCAATCAGCAGCGAGGAGAGTTTGTGGTGATGGTGGCCGGTGCGCCGCTTGAGGATCAGGAAGTAGACGCAGAAACGGAAAGGGTATTGCGGCTACTACTGGCAGAGATGCCGCTCAAACAGGCGGCGACACTGGCGGCGAAGATCACCGGCGTGAAAAAGAACCTGCTTTATCAATTTGCACTGCAGCTTCCCCGTTAATATTTTATTCGGAATTAGTGTGTTTCCCCTTTGCGCTTTTCCCGCTTCCCCTGTATCTTCCGCCCCGGGAGTCGGCCAGGCAATCGCTGTTCGGTCATTTCGGTGACAGGATGGAGGAAAGTCCGGGCTCCATAGGGCAGGGTGCCAGGTAACGCCTGGGCGGCGTGAGCTGACGGCAAGTGCAACAGAAAGATACCGCCTGTAAGCGGGTACGTGTACTCGTTGACAGGTAAGGGTGAAATGGTGTGGTAAGAGCGCACCGCGGCGCTGGTAACAGCGACGGCATGGTAAACCCCACTCGGAGCAAGACCAAATAGGGGGACATATGGCGCGGCCCGCGTTGTTCCCGGGTAGGTCGCACGAGGTGTGTGGCG
>CALZMY010000028.1 GCA_945788675.1 uncultured Gammaproteobacteria bacterium
AATGCAGTGCCTTGTTGTTTGCGCGATACGTTACTGATCAGGCACCAGCCAACAACCAATAAACTACGGCAACCAGCCACTCACAGTAGGACGATATTGATCACAATCCTGCAATCGAGCCCCGGTCTGCAATAGATAGGCCTCCATCTTATCCAGTTGACGCTGCTGCGCGATACACAGTGGAGCACCATAGCGTGATGAACCATTATTGACGTCAGCGCCCACATCAACCAACATCCTGGCAATCTCAAGCTCACCATCTTCCACCGCATATAACAACGGCGTAATACCTCTATCATTGCGTGTATCGACCGGCACGCCATACTCAAGCAACAGCCGTGTCGCCATCGGACTACGATATTTAACCGCATCGAACAGCGCGTTTTCACGATGGCTGTCTTCGTGCGTGACATCTGCACCGGCATCTAGCAATGCGCGCAGTACATCCATGTTGCCGCGCCGGATGGCTTCCTGTAGCGAGGTGATGCCACTGCGGGTTTCCGCGTTGACATCGGCACCGCTATCGAGCAGATAATTCACCAGCGGGGTCCGGCCATAGCGCGCAGCAAACAGCAGCGGGGTGTTGCCGACCGTGTCGCGATGGTTGATGTCGAGTCCGCGCTCGAGCATTGCCCGCATCGCCGGCAGGTCGCCGATCGATGCTTTGACGATCATCTCCATCGTCGTCTCGGAGACCGTCAACGGCGCAGCTGCCATCACCGCTGACGATACGACCGTTGAGACAGAGAGAGATGCCGCAATTATGAGCTTGCGGGAGAATAGTCTGTTTTTAACGGAAAACATCGGATTTATTATTATATTATTTCTGGCTATCAGACGACACAAGATAGCCTGAATGTTCGTGCCATGTAAAGCCGATGCGGCAATGACAGCGGTAAACCGCTGCTCATTAAAGTAATAACGCGCTTATCTTAAGCGACACGCTCAAACAGCAGGTCCCACACGCTGTGGCCGAGACGGTGGCCACGCTGTTCAAATTTGGTTAACGGGCGAGCTTCCGGACGCGCTGCGTACTGCCCCTGGCCGGCACAGTTTTGATAACCTTGCGATGCGTTCATCACTGCCATCATATGTTGCGCGTAGGCCTCCCAGTCGGTCGCCATATGCAAGATGCCGCCCGGCTTGAGCTTGTCATGAATCAGCGCGACAAAGTCGGACTGTACGATGCGTCGTTTATGATGACGTTTTTTATGCCATGGGTCAGGGAAAAATAACTGCAAACGATCAATACTGTTATCTGGAATCATCTGCGTCAGCACCACCACCGCATCTTCGCTGATCACACGCACATTGGTCGATTCATTTTCACCCACCTGCCGCAGCAAGCTGCCAACACCTGGACGATAAACTTCGATACCGAGATAGTCATTTTCAGGATGACGTGCCGCCATCGCGGCCAGTGACTCACCCATGCCAAAACCGATCTCAAGGATACGTGGGGCGCTGCGCCCAAACACTTCATCCAGTGCAAGCAACTCAGCGCCAGGTTCAATGCCGAACTTCGACCACTGCTCTGCTAGCGCGCGCCGCTGTCCCTCGGTAAGACGCCCTTCGCGGCGCATAAAACTACGCACCTTGCGCAACGTCCCGTAGGCAGGTTTTGGCTCTTCAGTGGTCACAACAGAGGATATTGATAAAACAGTACGCGGTAGCGGTTACAGACTGCTCGTTAGAAAAACGTTCCATCAAGCGGCGATGAGGCGCTGGCAAAACGCTTGCGTGGAATACGGCCCGCCAGATAGGCCTCACGTCCTGCTTCAACCGCCTTCTTCATCGCGGACGCCATCAATATCGGGTTATCAGCAGACGCAATTGCAGTATTCATCAAGACACCATCACAGCCAAGCTCCATCGCAATCGCCGCATCGGACGCGGTGCCGACACCCGCATCCACCAGGATCGGTACGTTGGCATTCTCAACGATGGTACGAATATTATAGGGGTTACGAATGCCAAGACCCGAGCCAATCGGCGCGGCCAGAGGCATCACGGCCACCGCCCCCATCTTTTCGAGACGTTTGGCGGCGATCGGATCATCATTGGTATAGACCATCACCTTGAAGCCCTCTTTGACCAATACCTCGAGTGCCACATAGGTCTGCTGCAGATCGGGGTAAAGGGTCTTTTCGTCACCGAGCACTTCCAGTTTGACGAGGGTATGCCCATCCAGCAGCTCACGCGCCAGACGGCAGGTGCGGATCGCATCATCAGCGGTGTAACACATCGCAGTATTGGGCAGCAGCGTATACTTTTCTGGCGAAATCACATCGAGCAGATTCGGCTCATCACTATTTTGTCCGATGTTGGTACGTCGTACCGCAACAGTCACAATCTGCGCGCCACTCGCCTCAGTCGCCAGCAGGGTCTCTTCAAGGTCTTTATATTTACCACTACCGGTCAGCAGGCGTGCGTTATATTCAACGCCATCGATAACCAATGAATCACTGCCTGACTGAGTAGAAGCGGTCTGTACGCCTGCGCTCGCTGTGCTCATTGTTCCGGACTCCGAATAAATTTATAAAACCAATAGTTAAAATAAGATGGTGGCTATGGGTGGACTTGAACCACCGACTTCAGCATTATGAATGCTGCGCTCTAACCAACTGAGCTACATAGCCAGAATTAAGATACAAGGGCAAAGGATAAAGACAAAAGCCCGAAAGCCGGGAATTATACGCCAAAATCAAACTGATTTGGAACCTTCATTTTCGCAAATCAACAGAGAATACCTTCCCTGTCTCTTTATCCTGCTTTTTTATACGTTAAAGCGAAAGTGGATCACATCGCCATCCTGAATGGTGTACTCTTTACCCTCAAGACGCCACTTACCGGCCTCTTTGGCACCCTGCTCACCGCCATTAGCAATAAAATCATCATACGCAATCACTTCGGCGCGAATAAATCCGCGTTCGAAATCGGTATGGATGACGCCGGCACCTTGCGGCGCAGTGGCACCGACACGTACAGTCCATGCGCGCACCTCTTTCTCACCCGCAGTAAAATAGGTCTGTAACTTCAGTAGCTCATAGCCAGCACGAATGACGCGATCCAGTCCCGGCTCTTCCAGTCCGAGATCAGCCATAAACTCTTCTTTTTCATCATCGCTCAACTCGGCGATTTCTGCTTCAATCGCAGCACACACCGGCACGACCACCGCGCCCTCTTTCTCGGCGTGAACGCGCACCTGATCAAGCCACGGGTTATCTGTAAAGCCGTCATCGGCAACATTCGCAATATACATTGTCGGCTTAATGGTGAGCAGATGCAGTTCATAGAGCGCTTTGCGTTGATCATCATCGAGCCCCATCGCGCGTACCGGCGCGCCACTGTCGAGGTGGTCACGCACCTGTTCAAACAGCGCCTTTTTCGCAATGGCCTCTTTGTCGCCACTCTTGGTCTGTTTTGCAACGCGCTGGATCGCCTTTTCCACGGTATCCATGTCTGCCAGTGCCAGCTCGGTATCGATGGTTTCGATATCACGTAGTGGGTCGACATTGCCTTCAACATGCGTGATGTCATCATCGTCAAAACAACGCACCACATGGCCAATCGCATGCGTCTCGCGGATATTGGCAAGAAATTTATTCCCCAACCCTTCACCTTTTGAGGCACCGGCAACCAACCCTGCAATATCAACAAACTCCATCGTTGTTGGCAGTACCTGCTGCGGGTTCACAATGTTGGCCAATGCATCCAGGCGTGGATCCGGCATCGGCACCACCCCGACATTGGGCTCAATCGTACAAAATGGGTAATTGGCAGATTCGATACCCGCCTGGGTCAACGCATTAAAGAGCGTTGATTTACCAACGTTTGGAAGACCAACGATGCCACACTTAAATCCCATGGGGTTTCCTGTTTATATTAGGAGCGCTCTTATATTAAGCGCTCGCTCGCTTATACAGCGGGCTTTTTACTATGCAGGCGATTCATCGCCTTTTCAAAGTCACCATCAATCATCATCGGTAACACATCGATCGCATCATCGACCGCATCAAGGATCAATTCACGCTCTCGCCTCGGCGGATCATCCAGTACGAAATCAGCGACCTGATCTGCCTCTCCAGGATGACCAATACCGAGGCGCAGGCGCATAAAGTCTTTATTTCCACCAAAGGCCTTAATGATGTCACGCAGGCCGTTATGACCACCATGGCCGCCGCCCTTTTTAAAACGCGCGACACCCGGGGGTAGATCCAGCTCATCGTGGACGACAAGAATGCGCTCCAGCGGGATCTTGTAATACTTACTCAGAGCGACAACCGACTGGCCACAACGGTTCATATAGGTGGTCGGTTTCAACAGCCAACCACGATGACCATCGAGCAGTGCCTTACAGGTCTCACCCAGGAAACGTGACTCTGGCTTGAAGACCCCTCTGCAACGTTGCACATACGCATCCACCAGCCAGAAGCCGGCGTTATGACGTGTACGCTCGTAAGCGGGGCCTGGATTTCCCAGGCCCACTATTAGATCAATTTGCGTTGCCACGGCTGTCATTCCTTTTTCAGCAGTAGTAAAGCAGTGATGCTGTATCCGACTTAAGCGCCTTCGCCTTCGCCTTCACCTGCTTCACCCTCTTCAGCAGCAACCTCAACAGGCTCAGCAGCAACTTTAGGCATATGAATCGCTGCCACTGAAAGATCATGATCTGTACCATGGGTCAGTGCAACCAGCTCAACACCTTCTGGCAATTTAAGGTCAGAGAGATGCAGGGTCTCATCAACATTCAGTGCAGAAATATCGGCCTCAATAAATTCAGGCAGATGCTTTGGTAAACAGGAGATCTCAACGTCGTTTGCCAGATGAGAAACGGCACCGCCCGCCTTAACACCTGGCGCAACATTTTCACCCATAAAATGAAGCGGCACATTCATGCGCAGCTTCTCATTTTCATTGATGCGTTGCAGATCAAGATGAATAATGGAGGGTTTGAACGGATGGCGTTGCAGGTCCTTCAATACCGCCTTTTCAGCCTTGCCATCAACGTTCACTGTCAGAATGTGCGAATAAAACGCCTCATTCTCCAGGCTATGAACCAGCGTGTTATGTTGCAGCGTCAACGATACCGCCTCCTGACCGCCACCATAAAGCACTGCTGGCACCTTGTTGTCACGACGCAGGCGGCGGCTCGCACCCTTCCCCATGTCCTGACGGATATTTGCATTCAGCTCAAAACTTGAAGCCATTTTCTTTCTCCAAAAATTAACAGACACCACTATGCTGTCTTTACACCGCCCCCGCGACCTGGTTTGGTGTTACTACAAAAAAGTCAGTAATAGCATGGCTATCGCTGACCACAAAATTCAAATCACTGCTGCTGTTACTAGCAGCTTAATCCATATACATTGAACTGACCGACTCGTCAGCACTGATGCGACGCATCGTCTCGGCCAGCATGTCGGCAACGCTCAACTGACGGATGCGATCACATTCACGCGCATTCTGTTGCAGCGGGATGGTATCGGTCACCACCAGCTCATCCAGGTCTGATGAGGAAATGCGGTCCACCGCCACCCCCGATAGAATCGGGTGAGTACAGTACGCCAACACCTTGGAAGCACCCTGTTCTTTCAATACGCGCGCCGCCTCACACAACGTGCCGGCGGTATCGACCATGTCATCGACCAGGATACAGGTACGATCGGTGACATCACCGATGATATTCATCACCTTGGCTTCGTTCGGGCCCGGACGCCGTTTATCGACGATCGCCAGATCCGCGCCATCTAACCGCTTTGCCAGTGCGCGTGCGCGCACCACACCGCCCACATCAGGCGACACCACCATCATATCTGGGTACTTGCGACGCCAGATATCACTCAGCAACACGGGTGACGCATAGACGTTATCCATCGGCATGGTGAAAAAGCCCTGAATCTGATCCGCATGCAGATCAACCGTTAGCACGCGATCCACGCCGACAGAGGTAATCATATCGGCCACTACGCGTGCACTAATCGGCACACGCGCTGAGCGCGGTCGTCGATCCTGACGAGAGTAACCAAAATAGGGGATCACTGCCGTGATACGATCGGCCGATGAACGTCGGATCGCATCCACCATCACCAGCAATTCCATCAGGTTATCATTGGTCGGCGCACAGGTCGGCTGCACAATGAAGACATCCTTACCACGGATATTTTCCATCACTTCAACGGCAATTTCACCATCACTGAAGCGGTTAACATTAGCCTTACCTAATGGCAGATTCAGGTAGCGTGCAATCGACTGCGCCAACTGCGGATGGGCATTACCACTGAAGACCATCATTCGGCCATCAGAAGCATCATAACCGCTTGATCTACCGAGCAAACCGAAACGTGATTTGGAATAGCCCAAGTTACTTACCTATTTGTTATTAAGCACGTCACAATACATGTATCACCATGACGACACTTAAAAAGATGGCTGGGGCGCCAGGATTCGAACCTGGGTATGCAGGGATCAAAACCCTGTGCCTAGCCTCTTGGCGACGCCCCATTAATGGCCTGACTCCAGACCGTAAAAACTCTTCACTTCAAACCACTTGCCGCTACCACCCACGCTTTTTATATAGTGGGGAGCGATTCATCCCTTGCGCCACAAACCCTCGCCATCCATGAGGGAGTGCCTCCAGCACTTGCTGAGCCGCAGCCCGATCAGCAAACGGGGCAAACACACAGGCACCGCTACCACTCATCCTTGCGGGCGCGTATTTTAACAGAAAATCCAGCGCCTTAGCTACTAGTGGAAAACGTTTTTTAACAACCGTTTCACACACATTGATTCCCTGCCCGGCAAGAAAGTGCGATATTGTGATGGGATGGCAATCGCGTGTCAAATCTGGCGCATTAAAAATCTCGGCCGTCGCCACCTGACAACCAGGCTCGATCACCAGGTACCACGGCTCTGGCGGGGCAAGCTCACCACTCAATGGCGTCAGCTCCTCTCCCACCCCCTCAGCCCACGCCGCCGTGCCGTGTACAAATACCGGTACATCGGCACCCAACTGCAGGCCCAGCGTCGCCAGCTCATCGATGGAGAGGCCAAGCGCCCATAACTCATTTAGCGCAACCAGTGTCGTCGCCGCATTTGAGCTGCCGCCGCCTAACCCGCCCCCCATCGGCAATCGTTTCTCTACCTCAATATCGACACCCAACGGGCAGTGACTGTGTTGTTGTAACAGCCTCGCGGCACGCACTACCAGATCTTGCTGTGCTGGCACGCCGGGCAGGTCACTGACGCGCCGCACTTCACCGTCATCGCGCAGGGTAAAAGCGAGTTGATCACCATAATCGAGAAACTGAAACACCGTCTGCAACTGGTGATAACCATCCGCACGGCGACCCGTAATATGCAAAAAAAGATTCAGCTTGGCCGGAGCAGGCCAACGTTTAACAGCGCCCACCATCATTTAGTACTCCCGATCCAGACCGAGTAGACCCAAAGTCGCG
This sequence comes from uncultured Gammaproteobacteria bacterium, assembly GCA_945788675.1. Classification (GTDB taxonomy): domain Bacteria; phylum Pseudomonadota; class Gammaproteobacteria; order SZUA-140; family SZUA-140; genus SZUA-76. The sequence continues at coordinate 7,458 of CALZMY010000028.1, forward strand.
ACATCTTTCGCCGTTTGCGGCGCGACAGTTTGCCAGCGATCTATCACGAGCCGTACCCGCAAATCATCACGTGTCAGCACCATTTTTTTAGGGACCTCTAAAACGCCAGCAAGCCTGTAACGCTGATACTCTATGCGCCAACCCGATTGCTCCAGCCACTGCAGGCGACCCAGCGGGTCAAGTCCCTTATCCATCTCAAGCGTTGGCGCAGGCAGACCGACCAGCCAATAGCGCAGGCCATCCAGCGGCACATGCCAGCCCAGTTCACCATCGAGCAGCTCAGAAATATTGGCCGCGGAACGCACCTGATCATCGGGCAGGTAGAGCGATGCAGTCAATGCATCTCCCTTGAGTTGCGCAATACGTTGGCCTAAAAGCGATGAAAAACTGATATCAAACGCCTCTGCCTGCTGCTGCCAACGCAGGTTGGCGCTCCACGAATCCTGGGCACTCTTCACCGCAATGCGACCCCCCATCTCCCAGCTGTCCAGCTCACTTAGCTGTGCATGACGCGAAGCCCACATCCGCTCCAGCGCCACTGAATCAGACAGCGGAACTGGCGCATGGCTGGCACACCCGGCGATCAACACTAACATCAGGAGTACAGGCAACAGACGGCCCGCACGGTTAAACCCATTGAATCTAATTGAATAACAACAGCTCATATTAAGGAAGGTGGCCAGTTTGAATTAAGCGCTATTATATTCCGCGTACCGCACCACAGCCACTACGGAAACGCGTTACTGCTTGATGAAGCGCTCCATGATCGTCAACAAACGCTTATCACCCGGCGATATTTCTAGCGCCTGCTTCCAGATTTCACGCGCATCTTCCTGCTCACCGTTGACCCACAGCACCTCACCCAGATGAGCGGCCACTTCAGGGTCGAGCCTGATTTCAAGCGACTTACGCAATGCTTTAATCGCCTCATTATATTTACCGAGACGGTAGAACACCCAGCCCATACTGTCGAGAATCGCATTATCATTAGGACGCAACTCTAACGCTCGCTTCACATAAGCGTACGCCTCCTGATAACGGTCTGTTCGATCCGCAAGGGTGTAACCCAGTGCATTCAGCGCATCAACATTATCAGCATCAAGCGCGATGATCGCCACCAAATCCCGCTCCGTCTGATCGAGTAGACCAAGCCGCTCAGCCACCATCGCACGGGCGTAGAGCAGCGGGATATTCTCCGGCATCTCCCCCAGCGCATGATCATAAAGCGCCATCGCTTCCTGGTGACGCTCTGCGTCGCGCAAAAGATCCCCCTCAACCAGGAAGATACGCTGACGCTGCGCAGGGGCATTGACATGCAATGAATGCAGATAATCACGCGCCCTGTCGACATCACCTAGTTGCGCCGCGATCACTGCCTGGCGCACGCGCGCCTCAACCAGATTATCGCCACGCGCCACAAAGCTATAATGCTCCATCGCCGCCGTTCTGTTCTCACGCAGCTCCTCTAGCTGTCCCAGATAGAAACGCGCATCATCAACACGCTGCCCCGTCTCCCGGGCCTGAGTGAGATAATCATAAGCGCTATCTTGCTGCTCCAACTGCAACGCCAACAAGCCAAGTGCAAACAGCACATCGACATCGCCCGGCGCCTGTTTTATGACGATCTTATACTGGGCAAAGGCCTCTTCATAATCACGGGAGTCAACCAATTGGCGCGCATAGGTCAGGCGTAACACGGTCTCATCAGGCAAGGCACGCACTTGCTGATCCAGATACTCAAGCGCCGCATCCTTGTCGCCTTTGAGCTGCATGATGCGTGTCTGTAGCATAATCGCACTGGAATTCTTCGGCGCCAGATGGAGGCTGCGTTTTATGCCGGCATCCGCCTTATCGAACATACTCGCCCGCAATGCCAGATGTGCGTATGCGTGCCATGCCGCATAATTCTCCTGATGTGAGTCAACCAGTCGCTCCATTACCATCAGTGCAGTTTGCAGGTCCTGCTCACGGCTGAGCAACGAAGCGACCAGCATAAAGCCACGCTCTGAATCATCACTCTCCTGCGCCAACACATACTCCAGGTGCTCCAGCGCTGCATCAGGCTCATCATTACGGATATAGGCCGCTGAAATGGCCTGTCGTGCCGCAAGGTTAGCGGGATCGATCTCCACCCACAGCCTGGCCGCTTGAAGCGCGCTCTGCTGATCGCGTACAAAAACGGCAATACGGGTCGCCTTGGCCGCCAGACGTGGATCACGTGTCCTTTGCGCAAGACGATAATATTGTGTCAGCCCAACTGCATATTGCCCGCGCTGCAGTGCCGTCTCCGCCACCAGCAGCTTGTAAAGGAGATCTGGGCTCAGTGGAACAGCTGGAAGCTCAACGTTATATTCTGCGTCAATTGATGGTGCGGCAGCAGTGGTGGCCGCTTTCTCATTCGGCGATTTTGCTAGCGATGCTGTTTGTGGCTGATCAGGCACCATCGCACACCCAGTCAGCGTCACAGTGAAGGCGATTGACATCGCGGCCACACCCAGACTTCTAATCGACAGACTCATTCCCTTCGCCCCGTTTGAAATAAATTTTTACCAAAATCATACAATTTGCATACCATATGAATAATTAATGGGGACAACCACGCCATTTTTCCATAAAATCGGTCAACTTTAATAGCGTAACAGGTTAGTATTAACCTTCCACCACATTTACGGGTG
>CALZMY010000029.1 GCA_945788675.1 uncultured Gammaproteobacteria bacterium
ACTTGTATAATCCGCGTTCCCCGTGCCGGGGTGGCGGAACTGGTAGACGCGTCGGATTCAAAATCCGATGGCCTTGCGGTCGTGAGAGTTCGAGTCTCTCCCTCGGCACCATTTTCCACTTCCCTCTATTTACCTCAGCACTTTTTCAAAGCTATGCCAGGGGGCGCAATGATAGCACAAGCAAGCCACCTGCCCTCAACAGCAAGTTAAACTGTCCATACAAGGCAAAAAATCGCCTATTCCAGACAATGATATATTCAACTCGGATTCATATCACTTTGGAGGAGAGGATCGGCTCAACGTCAATGGCATATCCCCTGAAAAACTGCCATGGATAAAACAGCCCTTTTCAATCAGCATCGTCTTGCCATCACTATCAGCGGTCATCATCAAACCACTTCAAGAACCTACCACGGCCACCACATTCCACTAAGGTAAAAACAGCCCCACAATGCCAGCGGGTAGGACCACTGAATAACAGGTGGAGCATCAATCGCTGGCAAAGCAACTTCGTGTGGCGGCGCTTGTTTAGCTCGAATGACAACTGCGCGGAATATATCTGCTGCAAGCCCCCCAATCCTGTCCAATTGACGTGGCGCCCTGCCCTTTTCTGGCAGATAATGCGACATCATCGCCTGCACCTCACTCATCGCATCAAACACCAATATCATACGTAGTGCGACCGTTTCAGGCTTAACACCTATTATCTGCAGCGGCCGAGCTAGAAAATGAATAGCAGCTAACAACTGCTGGCGAGAAAGTGAGCGCAGCAACAGGCTCACACTAGCAATCACTATTGCCAATGCGATGATGCGTTGAATGCCACTTATCATGCCTTCATAGGTGGGTAACCATGAATCCACAGCAGTCGACTGCACCAGTGGTTCGCCCGGCGTGAACCAGCAATATACAATTAAAATTGAAAACAGAAACCAGCGCATGCGGCGCAACATCATTAGCGCCGCACTAAAATGTTCACCGCCATCGCGCCTGTAGAGAAATATCAAAAATAATACAGATATTAATAACGCCGGTGGTGCTGGGAATGCGAGCAACGCAACAAAAACCAGAAAACAGACAATTAAAATAACAGAATGGATTTTCACCATAATATAAAATCAAGCAATCATGACGAGCATGTAACCCACATAAACCAGAAGAACCTGATCTTACGCAATACGCTCGATTAATTCATTAGCATCTTTTTTCTGATCATCGTTACCATCAGTAACTACTTCATCGAGAATCCCCTTGGCACTCTCATTATCTCCCATATCGATATATGCCCTGGCAAGATCAAGCTTAGTACCAACTTCGTCTTCAGCAGAGAATAACTCACTATCATCAAGATCACCGAGGTCATCATCAAGCGATGAGATATCGTCGCTAAGATCAGAGAGCCAATCATCTTCACTAGCAGATCCATCGCCACTATTATCATCTAGACCGGCAAAGAGGTCTTCTTCAACATCGTTTGTCGCGTCACCAGAATCACCAATAGACTCAGAAAGTGTTTCTACTTCTAAAACATCACTCTCTGCAGTAACGGAATCTAACACATTATCATCATCTTCCAGTACCAGTCCGGTATCCAGGTCTTCGTTATTGCCGTCTGATTCCGGGAGGCTGTCTGAGTCAAACGCCACCTCGTCTCCCGACGCAAGCACATCCTTTTCAGGTGAGACAGCTGCTTCGATATCACCAAGATCCAGCTCATCATTACCTGAATAATCAAGTGCATTGTCACCGCTGCCAGTACCATCACTATCGATACCACTTTCGTCAACACTCTCCTCGAATGCAAGCTCCTCTGATGTACCCAGCAACTCCTGGGAACCATCCACCCCGGCATCGGCATCGGCATCGGCAACAGCATCCAGTTCCAGCTCATTTTCAAATGAGGACTCACCACTCATATCTGCGACAGTATCAAGACTGGCGGTCTCTTTTTCCTGTTCAGTCACATCGAGATCAGGTAACGAATCAGACTCAACATCTGAAACCATATCCATAGCAGAATCAAGACTGGCCTCAAGCTCACCGAGATCGTCAAGGCCATCAAATGCGTCACTCAACCCGTCATCATCAAGTGTATCAAGTGCATCAATCTCATCGACATTCACATCATCAAATGGGTTATCACTCTCACTCACAGGTTCAATGGAATTAGAGGAACTTTCGCTGCCTTCCATATCCAGACCACCAAGATCCATACCATCAAGATCAAGATCACCGCCAAGATCAGGCAGGTCAATATCAATCTCATCACTCACGCCAGTACTATCAACAACGGCATCAATTTCATCGTTGAAGAGCAAACTGGTTGGGGCAACCTTTCTACCCATCTCTGCAATGTTTTTCCAGGTATTGCTATCAGTCCCACCTAACGAACTACGCAAGCTTTCCGCCTGTTCGATAAATGCATCTTTTTTATCACTCGCAGCATAGACTTCCAGTAACTTGACTTGTATGTCATGGCGATCGGGCTCATTTTGCACTGCCTCACTCAGCAGTTCTTCAGCCTTATCAAAACGACGATATGCAAGGTAAACATCCGCTTCAGCGATAGCATCAATTTCATCGTCATCACTAACATCCATACCACCCGAACTTGAATATTCAGGGATGACGTCATTCAGTACAGATTCAACAGCTTCATCACTAACAGCTTCAGTCTCAGCCTGCTCAGGTTCAGGCGCAGAATAGTCCATGTTAATGTCGCCATCAGTAGAGATCTCTTCCTCAAAAGCGGCTTGTTTACGGCGGCGCATGACTAGCCCACCCGCCAGTAGTCCTATCGCTCCAACGCCACCCAACGCAATCATGGGGTCAATTCCACCCAACATCGAACCCATATCAGGCAACATCGAACCAGTATTACCCAACAAGCCGTCGACAACGGCTAATACCTCATCAACGATAGATGCTTCAACCGGTGGCGGCGCCACCATTGGCGGTACTGCAACCTCAGGTTCAGTCTGCTGCGCATCACTCGTGGCCACCATTGGATCAGGCTGCTCATCCACAACCTCGGCTTCATCAGGCAATATTTCCGAGCCACTCAGCGACTCTTCCTCTGTAGTGGCAAGCTCCTCTGGGCTGACTTGCATTGCAGACAGGGTATCGCCCTTAAGCGTAATCAGACGCTGCATTGAGGCAAGCTGTTCCTCTAACGCAGAAAGCCGCTTGCGCAGCTCTTCGTTTTGCTGACGACTAACATCGACAGATTCAAGCGCAAAGGCGAGCTCCTGTCGAACATCCTCTCCATCGGCACCCAGCGTGCTACCAGAACCCGCTTGCGACATCCCTTCATCCGGCGCCACAAGCTTTAATCGGGACTCGATTTCACCGCGACTGTCCGTCCCAGTCACTGTGCCATTCGTACCGAGTGGTCGCTGCCCTGCAGCAAGCGCAGTAGAATGTTTTGCATCGACCCACTGTTCGTACTGAAGTGTTGCGATGCGCTCCGCCTCTCTCGAAGAGATCGCTGAAATAACGGCAGGGTCTGAAATACGCAAAAAATAACCCGCTTTCAGATCATTTATATTTTGATTATCAAATGCCTCAGGATTTTCATTCAGCAGCGCGATCATCACCTGCTGCACTGTGACACTGTCATCAGGCTTCATCTGCGAAGCAATTTTCCACAGGGTATCCGTTCTTTTAACCGCTCCGTAGGAAATCTCACCACTTCGCGCAATTGAAACCTCACTTGCTCGCCGCGTGAAACGGGGTATCTCTCGTCGAGGAGCGACGCTTGCCTCACTACCTGTAGCAGATTCCGCCCCCTGTTGCGTGGCATCAGCACTATTTGAAGATAGTTCATCATCAAATAACGGAATATCAAGTGCAGCAGGACGCTCATCAACCAATACTGGTGGATCAAGTAATAAGGTATATTCACGCAGAATACGACCACCAGGCCAATTAGCCTCAATGATAAAGTCGAGGAATGGCTCCTTTACCGGATCCTTCGAAGTGATCTTAAGATATGGTTGGCCGTCGCTACGTTTTGAAACCTGAAATTTGAATTTGGTCAAAAAATGGGGCCGCTCAAGACCTGCTTTTTCGAAATCATCCCTTGAACCAAGTTTTACGATGATATCCTCTGCAGCCGTATTGCCCACAGAGAGTAATCCTATTTCGGCATCCAGCGACTGGTTGAGTGCCGAATGCAGATTAATCTCTCCAAGACCCAGCGAAAAACTATTTACCGGTAGCAACAGCAGAAGCATGGCAAAAAATTTCGCCAAATCCTTCATGAGTCCAGGTAACATCCCTTCTCCTTTTCGTCTAAGCATCATCTCCGCACCTTAAAATACAATCGTTGCAAGGTAGTTAACGGCAGCTTTTTTCAGAAACTCACTAATTTATACAATCATTTATCAAAATTTCTGCAATCTGGACACTATTGAGTGCTGCGCCCTTTCTGACATTGTCTGCTACCACCCATAAATCGAGTCCACGTGGATGCGATATATCTTCACGAATCCTGCCCACATAAACTGGATCGGTACCCACGGATTCAGTCACCGCAGTTGGATATCCACCGGGTTGATGCTCATCCAGCACCACAATGCCCGGCGCATCCTGAAGCGCGGCGGTTGCATCATCAACGGAGATCTTTTCCCGGGTTTCTATGTGAATCGCCTCTGAGTGTCCATAAAAAACCGGGACTCTAACTGCCGTCGGGTTAACCAAGATAGCGTCATCTGCAAAGATTTTTTTAGTTTCCCACACCATTTTCATCTCTTCCTTGGTGTAACCATTCTCAAGGAAAACATCTATTTGTGGTAAAGCATTAAAGGCGATCTGCTTTGGATAGACATCAGTCTTAATATCCCTGGCATTGAGCAACGCCGCGGTCTGTCCCGCCAACTCCTCAATCGCCTGCTTACCGGTACCTGAAACCGCCTGATAGGTGCAGACATTAATCCGCTCAATGCCGACCGCATCATAGATCGGCTTTAACGCCACCAACATCTGAATGGTTGAACAGTTTGGATTGGCAATGATATTACGATTTTTATAATCAGCCACCGCCTCCGGATTGACCTCAGGCACCACTAGCGGGATATCATCGTCATAGCGAAAGTGAGAGGTGTTATCAATCACCACACAACCCTTCTCAGCCGCAATCGGTGCATACTTCTCCGAGATGCTGCCACCAGCAGAGAAAAGTGCGATCTGTACTTTAGAGAAATCAAATGCATCAAGATCTTCGACCTTCAAATGCTTGCCATTGAACTCAATGCGCTTGCCTGCTGAGCGACTACTCGCCAGAGGGTAGAGTTTATCCACTGGAAAATTTCGTTCCGCCAAGATGCTCATCATGGTCTCACCCACCGCACCTGTTGCACCGACTACCGCCACATCATATTTTTTAGTCATCAATAGTTTCCTTACGTTTTTCGCTTATCTAGCCCTGAACCATTAGCTCAATGCGGCAACAACCGCATCGCCCATCTCACTGGTGGAAACCTTACGCGAACCGTCAGTGTAGATATCCGCAGTTCGCAGGCCTTCGTCAAGTACCTTATTCACAGCCGCTTCAATTCGCTCCGCCATCGTCGCCTGGTCTAGCGAGTAACGCAGCAACATCGCCACAGACAAAATCGTTGCCACTGGATTGGCGATGCCCTGCCCCGCAATATCCGGAGCGGAGCCATGAATCGGCTCGTACATCCCCTTGCCATTCGCATCAAGTGATGCCGACGGCAACATGCCAATCGACCCAGTTAACATCGCCGCACAGTCAGAAAGAATATCGCCAAACATATTGGTAGTGACCATCACGTCAAACTGCTTCGGCGCACGCACCAACTGCATCGCAGCATTATCGACATACATATGGCTCAGCTCGACCTCTGGGTAATCCTTCGCCACGCGGATCATCACCTCACGCCACAGCTCGGTACACTCCAGTACGTTTGCTTTATCCACCGAACAGACACGCTTATCGCGCTTCATCGCAATCTCAAATGCGGAACGACCGATGCGTTCGATCTCGGACTCTTTATAAATGAGCGTATTGAATCCCTGCTTTTCACCATTCTCTAGCGTACGTACCCCACGTGGCTGGCCAAAATAGATGCCTCCTGTCAGCTCGCGTACGATCATTATATCGAGTCCCGCAACCACCTCTGGTTTCAATGTTGAGGCGGCGGCAAGCTGTGGGTAAAGAATCGCCGGACGCAGATTGGAAAAGAGCTCCAGATTTGCGCGCAGCCCCAGCAGCCCCTTTTCAGGGCGCACTGCAATATCGAGTGATTCCCATTTGTGACCACCAACGGCACCGAGCAGAATAGCATCGCACCCCGTTGCCTTCTCCAGTGTTTCGTCGGGCAATGGGTGCCCCCCCGCATCATAGGCGGCACCGCCCACGAGTCCGTGCTCAAGTTCTATCGCAAGACCGTGATTATTTTGTAATGCTTGCAGCACTTTTACTGCTTCAGCGACAATCTCCGGGCCAATGCCGTCCCCAGGTAATACCAAGATTTTCTTTGTCATTTCTATTCTTCCAAGCTATCCATCAATGTTCTTTAATATGTAAACAACCACGG
>CALZMY010000030.1 GCA_945788675.1 uncultured Gammaproteobacteria bacterium
GACATAACCACCGCCAACAAACTCGCGACCGATCAAGCGAACTTCCGCTGCTTTAGTCATTGCGTCTGCTGCTTCAATCGCTGGTACCAGACCGCGAGTTTCGATCATGCCCAGTGCAATACCGTAATGTTCATTTGCCATTGTTTTCTCTCCAGTTAGAGTGTTTTCGATTCATTGCCCTTCGCACTCGGTTGCCCGACTGACGAAGGAGCGGTTAATTCACTTTGTTGCTCCCAGTTGTCGATGATCCCGCCGATGGTCAAGTCGGTCAGCTGAGTCTCATCTTCCAGCGCCCAGCGAGCTGCTGAGCCGCTGACACTAAAAACCCAATTTCCCGAACGACTACCGATGGTGTCTACCGCCACCTGAAGTTTGCCCTTTTTGTCACGCAGCAGCCTCAGCGGCAACGTGCCTAAACCCGGGTGGCGATGGGTGCATACCAGCGACCCAACCACCTGGAAGATCTCCACTACTTACTCCTCCGACCAGTTGTCGATGATGCCGACGATGGTCAGGTCAGACGGATATTCCTTGGAACCGGCCGCCTCACGTGCAGCGGAGCTGCCAACACACAACACCCAATCGCCTGGCGAGGCGCCGACTGAATCCACGGCCACCATCTTGGTTTTGCCATCACGCACCACCTGAAGATGTTTGTGTTTCATGCCTTCGATGCGATTAGTGGCCACGAGGGGCTTTTCAACCTGAAATATTTTCATTAGTGCGCCGCCTCTACTGACGTGGTTTTAACTGAACTACCGATCACCTCAATACTATGCTCTGCGTTGCAGTCACGCACCACTAACAAGGTATGTAAGAGCCCTTGCTTGGCCTGCTCGGCAAAGCGCGCGCGCATCGCCACATCCAGGCACTGACACTTCGCGACCGCGCGCTCACGCGCACCCGGTACATTGCCGTGGTAGTCGTAACGAATCACCACGGGCGCAGGCAGGCCACGATTAATGTTGAGGCCAGTAAAAATCTTAATACCGACATCCAGGTCCTTGGCACCCTCTTCCACCGTTTTCAGGTAAGCGAAGTAGGTCAGGTTGCGTAGTTGAACCTCTTCGAAGCCAATGCCCATGCCGATGAAGCGTTCCTGGTGGCCAATGTCGCTGTAGCAGCCGTTAAAATGACAACGCACATAATCGATTTGCGAAATATTGTTTAATAACAAACCAGCGATCAGCTTGATCATCCCCTCTGCCGGTGTCACGCCCTGCTCTTGCGCGAACTGCTGCACCCAGTCGCGAATAACCGACTTACCATTGGCAGCGTTAAGGTGGTACGTTTGTTCATAGACCTCGCGTGAATCCACGTAACGGTCACCATCGAGACAACCCTGGGCATCCGGCAGATGGATACGAATGGTGTCGTTATCAGTATCGATACCAATCAACAACAGATCGATCGAGGCACCACAGCAAAAGCTGTTCTCCACCCCTTGCTGAAAATCCCGCAAACGGGACAACGCCCCTTCGGCCGCCTTAACCGGATCACTGCCATGAGCCGCACAACCTTCGCTATCCGGCTGACTGCTGCTGTAGTGATACACCGCCGCCTTCAGGTAACGCGTCGGTTCACTGGCGGCATTGGGTTCCGCTTCACGGTGGCGGGCGTGTTCGGTCTTCACCCACTTCTGCAAACTGTCTTCCACATCGAACATCGCCCCGGCGTATGACTTGCGGCGTACCCCCTTGTGGGGCAGGCGCAGTACATAGCGAATAATGTGCGCCAGGCGACCATCGGCGCAGGGCGAAAGGTCCAGGGTGTGAAAACCACAACTTTCAATAAAGCGCTGGAATTCCGCGTCTTCCGATTTGGCCAGTGGCTTATCGTTGTAGAACTCATCCGCAAAACGGCGGAAGGTTTCAAACACACACCAGGCATACATCCCGCGCACATCCAGCGGCGCGATCCAGGTGTTTTCGAGCATCGTCTCAGGCAGGGCAAAGCCCAGTTCCTGCTGCGCGATTTGTTGCGCCCTGGCGACAAAATCCACCTGATGTTGGTGCTGGGCAATCTGGCGCAGCACCTGTTCAATCTTGTCGAACGCCTCTTTGCTACGGCGTTCGTACTCGAACAGACGGGCATTTTCAGTAGCACGGGTGAAGGGATGCGCACCGGCCTGCATCGCGGCTGCCGTAGAGACACCCCCTGCACGCTGGCGACGACGCGCGGTATCAGCAGCACTGCGTACACGCATTGACTGTGATTGTTGCGGCCTGGCCCTTCTGTTTTGTCTACCTGCCAACATGGTTCCCATCCGTCTAAAACTGTGTCGAATTCAATTCGACGCTGAAGGGTTTAGGAGGCAGGCCACTGCCTGCTCTCCATCCACCATTACATCTTTACTTCGTTACTTCTTACTTACTTAAGCCAGGCGTGTTAGCCGCGGGCACCGCCAGAGACGGTCACCGCTGAGCCTTCTTGTGAGCCGCCACTGCCACCGGTTACGTTGGCTGAAGGACGCTCTACCTGGGGTTCACGCTTTCCCGCCACTTCCGGCATGGCACTCATGGGGCCACGACGTGTTGGGTTGCGTTGCGCAGCTGTGCTGCCTTCAGTACCCGTCACACGGTCACCGCGATCCCAGTCATCACCGGTAATGTTCAGACCGGTTTCGATGCCTTCGCCAGTCACACGACTCACACTCTGTGCGTCTTGCAGCTTGGGCTCAACCACCACGACATTCGCAGCGCGACCACCAAAACGTGACTCTTCAGTACCCGACACCTTGCCTTTACCCATGGAAAATGCACCGGTAACGGAACCTGTACCTTCATAGCCAGAACCGGTCACCGCACCGCCCGCTGGTGCAGCGCCAGGGGCTGCTACCGTGGCTTGTGCGACAGGGTTGGCCACGCTGGACACAACACTGAACTCACCTGCAGTCCCCTCGCCCAGAGGCTGAGGAAAATCCGCATCTCCTACATGCGCAGGTTTTGCACCACAGACCGCCTGCACTTCAGAGGCAGCCAGGTAAGGCGTGCCACTCACCACCTGACAGGCACCTTCTTCCGCTCCGGTCATTTGCTTGCCCGCCAGGCCTGGCTGGATACCCGAGATATCCTTGCCCGCACCCTGGCGAACCGGCATCACTGTACGCATTCGGCCTTCACGCTGTTGTTCGCTCGAACAAAATGACTCAAACGTTTCAGCGCCCGCGTACGGCGTACCACTAATCGCTTTGCAAGTTCCCTTTTCATTGCCGGAGACCTTTTCCGAACGACTTTCCTTGGGCCCTGAAATCACCGTGCCGCGCTGCGTTTGTGAACGGCTGACCTTGGCCGCACTCGGCTTTGGTGTAATGTCACATTGCTCGGCAAAATGTTCACGTCCCAGGTATTCGCTACCGGTCACGTCACGACAACTGCCGGCGCTAACACCGGTCAAATGGCTACCGCCACCAACCTTGCCACCGCTGGTGACACGACTGCCGCTCAGGGTTTTAGTGGTCTCAACCTTCTTCGGTGCTGTCGGGGCGTCACCCTTACAGAACTTGTCAAAGATCTCTGACGCCATGTAATCCGTTCCAGTCACACCGGTATTACACAGACCCACTTCATCACCGGTCAGCTTTTCACTATGCCCGACGTTGGTACCGCTGACCTGTTTGGCTTCAGCGGCATTACGTGGACGACGAGCACGTGCCGGTGCAGAGGCGCTATTACCTCGAGCACCACTACGGCTGCGCGAATCGCGAACCACACGGGCAAGATCACGCCCAGAAATTTCCGGGTTGGCCTGACGTGCCATCGATGCAGAGGAATTGCCCTTACCATGAGCTTCCAGCCCAGCCTTACCGCGACCAGACATCGCAGCACGACGTGCACGAGACAGCATGCGCCCCGAGTCACTGGCGTTCATAATGCGCTTTCTCTTCACAGCTTTGACACTAGAAGGCGTGCTCAGCATTGATGATGGAGCCGCTGCCGCAGTGGCTTTCGCCTCTGCTTCTTCGCAACAAGCACCACCACAACCACAGTCGCCTTCCGCCGCTTTAGCTTCTGCAGCAGAACGACGCTTCAACGCCATTTCACTGTTACGCTGACGATCACTGCTTCTATCCGCCGTCTTGCCACGCGCCGCTAGAGATTCACGACGCAGACGCGACGCGCTCTTTTGGGCTGGCCTTGGTCTAGACAGACTCTGAGACGCAGCCGCTTGTGGCGCTAACGTAGAGTTCGCAGCTGGAGCCGGCTTTTGCGCTCTTCCGCCAGGCGTACGGGTAGGCGCAGAAGCAGCAGCCGAACGACCCTTGCCATTCACTTGCTGTTGTCGGCGTGCCCGAGAGGCAGCACGACCAGATTGCTGTTGGCTTGCCATATTTTTTCCCATCCGTTCTTAAAACTAGAATCAGATTCGGTGCGGGCCATTGATCTAACTAGGCCCGCACCGAGATCACCCATTTACCAAGCGCGAGAGCCGCCCTGGGCTTTGAATACTACGAAGTTTACGCCCTGAGATTGGGTGTAGTTGTCGTAGCCAGTCAAACGGATGTTGTGATCAGGATACTCGCGACGGCAAGCTTCCAGTTCGTTAACGACATTGTTCAGATCAGTTTCACCGAAGAATGGCAGCTTCCACATAGTCCAGTAGTGATCCTGGGCATTTTCTGGAAGTTCATGCTCAATGCCTGGCGTCAGACCTTGTGCAATCATATAGTTGATTTGTGCGTAAACTTCTTCCTGAGTCAGCGCAGGCAGGAAACCGAAAGTCTCCAGCGTATTTTTAGTTTGGTAATCACCTATTACAGACATGATTTTTCCTCTTTAAATTCAGTTAAGTTGAAACCTTTGTTTACGAAGCGGCTGCTAAAATTAAGCAACGTCCAGCTTGTCAACTGTGTCGAACTCAAACACGATTTCTTTCCAGGTTTCCATCGCAATTGCCAGCTCTGGGCTGTGTCTAGCAGCTTCAGTAAGGATATCCTTACCTTCGCGCTCCAGCTCACGACCTTCGTTACGCGCCTTAACGCACGCTTCCAGAGCAACACGGTTAGCAGCAGCACCTGCAGCATTACCCCATGGGTGACCCTGCGTACCACCACCGAACTGCAAACAAGAATCATCACCAAAGATATTCAGCAGTGCAGGCATGTGCCATACGTGGATACCACCAGAAGCGACGGCGAATACGCCAGGCATTGAACCCCAGTCCTGATCGAAGAAAACACCACGGCTGCGATCTTCAGGAACGAAAGACTCACGCAACTGGTCTACGAAACCGAGTGTTGACTGACGATCACCTTCCAACTTACCTACGACGGTACCCGTGTGCAGCTGGTCACCACCAGACAGACGCAGACACTTGGCCAATACGCGGAAGTGAATACCGTGATGAGGATTACGATCGATTACCGCGTGCATTGCACGGTGAATGTGCAGCAGCATGCCGTTTTCACGACACCAGTTAGCCAGACCCGTATTTGCAGTGAAACCACCCGTCAGGAAGTCATGCATGATGATAGGCATACCCAGTTCTTTTGCGTACTCAGCACGCTTGTACATCTCTTCTGGAGTCGCCGCTGTCACGTTCAGATAGTGACCTTTGCGCTCACCGGTTTCACGCTCTGCTTTATGAATAGCGTCAGCAACGAAGTCCCAACGATCACGCCAGCGCATGAATGGCTGAGAGTTGATGTTTTCGTCATCTTTAGTCAGATCCAGGCCACCACGCAGACACTCATATACTGAACGACCGTAGTTCTTGGCAGACAGGCCCAGCTTAGGCTTGATGGTACAACCCAGCAATGGACGGCCGTACTTATTCAGACGATCACGCTCAAGCTGGATACCGGCAGGAGGACCGCCACAAGTCTTGATAAATGCCATCGGGAAGCGAATATCTTCCAGACGAAGTGAACGCAGTGCCTTGAAACCGAACACGTTACCCACCAGAGAAGTCAGTACGTTAACAACCGAACCTTCTTCGAACAGATCCAGAGGATAAGCAATAAAAGTATAGAAAGCGTCTTTGTCGCCAGGAACATCTTCAATGCGATATGCACGGCCTTTATAGAATTCAAGATCGGTCAACAATTCTGACCACACGGTAGACCAGGTACCCGTTGAACTTTCTGCGGCTACCGCAGCAGCAACTTCCTCACGTGGAACACCGGCCTGCCCTACAACCTTGAAACAGGCCAGCAAATCAGTATCCAGCGGCACATAATCAGGTGCCCAATAGGTGTCACGGTATTCTTTTACACCAGCATCATACTTGGCCATTTTACTCTCCTAATGTTTGTTAATCGTAATTGGTCGTTTAAAAATCGAAATTGGTTGTTTAAAAACTGTGCGAGGACAATACGACAAGGCAAACAATGTGACTAATCGATAGTACGAATACCCAGCATAGATGATTTCTATATCGGGTATTTTTTAAAAGAACGACTGCATATACACTGAATGTATCCTTGTCATATATAGACTTGAACAAAGAAATTAGCGTGTAATTCACGTCTCATCGCATACTTATCGATATCTTACACGTCTTTCATAGATAATATCTATATTGATTTTTGTTAAAAACAAAAAACCAGTTGAATAGATGAGTGATGTCCAATCTCATACAAATAGCAGAAAGGAAAATATAACTCAAAAATTGGCTGCCGACTGAGTCTGTAGATAAAACTGTGTCACCACGCATCATTACCCCTTACAGAAAAGGATGGGTAGTTCACTAATAAGAAAGAAAGAGAAGCCCCGGCCTTAGAAGGGACCAAGAGAATTAAAACTGAGAATAATTTATCAAACTGAGCCGCATAACGGTAAAAATCACCATCGAAGCTGCCCTCAATACTGAATTGGATGAGCATCTCGGCTATAGCAAGCATGAACAATCCTATTCCGAGAATAGCCGCAAGGGCGACAGCAGCAAGCGCACCAATGGGGGAGCACACACTAATTGGGTCTTGTCTTTTGTGCTAATATGTTAATCACGCACCCGACAAAAAAGGCAAGTCCTGCTCTGCCCCCTATTATTCCACCTGCGTTACTTGTTAGAATCGCATCGTTTGATTAACCGAGTGGATGGCATGTCAGCAAAGGTTTTTGCGATTTCGAATCAGAAAGGTGGCACCGGTAAAACCACCTTGAGTATGAATTTTGCTGCGGGTTTAGCGCGCCGTGGCCGTACCCTGGTAGTGGATGCCGATCCGCAAGGCTCGGCAGGGCAGTGGGCTGGCCTGGCTTCGGACGAACGCCCCTTTCCGGTTTCGGTGATCTCTTTGGGCGGTAGTTTGGCAAGAGAGATCAACCGCTTCCGTGAAGACTACCAATATATAGTGATCGATTGTCCGCCGACACTGGAGACCGATGTGACCCGCCTGGCTTTATCGGTATCTGATGCGGTGTTGATTCCAGTGTTGCCTTCACCTATCGATCTTTGGGCGAGTATTCGTATTGCCGACGCCATTGAACAGGCACAAATGAGCAATCCAAAGCTAGAGGCCTTTCTGGTGATTAACCAACTGGAGCCCCGGAGCGCGCTTTCCCGAGCCATGCAACAAGCGCTGGCAGAGTTTGAGATTATATCCCTTAACAATGTTCTTCGTCGCCGTGCCGTTTATAGAACCTCAGCCATTGAAGGTGCGAGTGTCTACTGTATGGGCAAGCGGGGCGAGAGTGCCGCACAGGAAATTGACGCAATCATAGAGGAGATTTCACAATGAATCAGAACGTCGCATCAAAGCTAGCAAATAGTGTTCGTCAAGCCAAAGAGACACAAGTTACCGACAAAGCGGCTACTGCTGAAAAGCCTGTCGCTACTGCAAAAAGTGAAGAAGCGCCTCGTCCAGCGCTGCTGACATCACGCCGGGTATGGCCTGACTAAGGGCAACTTAACTACCTAATTAATCCTTAGGTAAACCCCTGGACTCGAATAGGTTTGACCGATACTGGGGTCACTTATTCTCCATACCTCAGATAGACTCATCAATGATTTTGACTGGAAAAGTCGATGAGACTGCGCCTGGCCGGGGCGTGCCTTTCGCCCCGGTCTTTTTTTTCTGAACACAACTTCCCAATAATAACTCTTACGCTGCCTATGTTGCGGTACCCCGCTGCTCACCCGCAGACACCAGGAACCATCCGCCAAGGGAAGCACTCCCTACCGCCATACGTTCGATGGCGCTGGTTTTAATAGCCTCGGAAAGCATCAAGTCTATCGTGGCGTTTTTCTGATAAGCCATCGGCAGCGCCTCAAAGCGACCAGTCAGACGCTCTGAGTTGATGCGAAATGCAATATCCCGGTCTTCAAGAATTCGCTTATCGTAGCGAAAGTCAGGCCAATCAGACTGTTGCCATATCCATCTCACGGCGTGGTTATAGCGCATATTCGCGTCAATTTTTACCCACATATGGCGTGAATGCACACCTTAATCACGCCAATCTCGCCCCGTAAGATGAAATCACCTACCTAGTCAATCGCTTAAAGCAATACCTATTGGCACAGCCCCTCCCTGTTTCAAGCGAACAACGAAAAACGAATCAACTGGAAGCTCAGCCTCCATTAACTTTCTTGAGCAGGCCCTCACATTATTAATCATAAACTTTATTGCCTTAGTGGCTGTTTAATCTGTTCGACATTGGTCTTAATTTTCGAAAGATCGCTATACTCATTAAATGCCGCAGTTGCTGAATGTACCGCCAAAGCGACAAGAATACCGGTAAGTATGATTCCAAGCAGCGCAATAAGTACAGACAATGATTTCGATAGTTTATGCATTGGACGAATGTCACCATATCCGACTGTCGTTGCCGTTATGAACGACCAGTAAAAGCTGTCAAATATCGTCCATGATTCTTTTCTTCCTACAATTTGACCGACGAAAACTATCAGTATAATAAATGACAGGAGCAGTGGATATGAAAGTGAAATCCCATGCGTAAATATCTTAAAAAATGTTAGTGTAAATTCCACAAACTGCACTCTATCTACTTATACTCTTCAGGAAGAAAGAAACGTAAAATTTTTTATCTGGTTAGTCAGTACTATTTAACCATGTACGCGCTGCGCCTTCCTGTCCTTCACCAAAGTATTCAATAAGGACTGGACGCAGACCTTTTGCTGTAAAAGCGAAGACCAGGTCCTTCCACTGTTGATCACCAACAATCGCCAACTTATCTATATAGGCATCATTTCGTGCAGAGAAAGACAAATCTTCCCAATCTTTAGCCTTTTCCCAACCTTGAAAGTTATCAAGAACAACCAAAATCTTAATATGTCCCATTTTCTGGATCGCACTTTCACATTCGTTTTGCGCCTGTTCGAGCTCTGCCTTGCCAAGTATGCCAGACACATTAAACAGACCGATGCTGCCCTTATCCAATCTAAATTTAATTGCCATAATTATTTACCCGACTCTCAATTATATTAGTACTTGTTATAAACTTAGCATTTCTACCATCAAAATAAACGGTACGCTTAATCGCATGAATTCATGCTTTACTAAATTATTGGAGATTGTTACCATTTTTAATTTAAACTTGGTTAATCGCTTGAAAAACCAAAATGCAGCGATGCTGCCAATTCCATAGACTGGTATTTATTGCACCCGCCGTGGCCACCCAATTCAAAACTGTCGTATGGCAAAAGTAATCTCATCAGGCAATCTCCCTCTGAATCCCAGCCTGGCACGATATTACATCCATCCGCACACGGTACAAATTCGGTAATTTCTAGTCAATATATACAAATAACAAAAAAACGCTACTATCAATTTCTTTCATGAAATGATCAGTTTTTTGGAAATCAGGCATGTCATAGCGTTTTTTCTTGCCCCTGACAAACAAGCCGTGTATTAATATTGCAATGCGAAACTTAGCGCCCTGGTATGATAGTAAATTGACGATACTCTCTATGTTGTCGGGGGTAATGTTTTCATATTGCTTGAGCTCAAGCTATGCTAGCGCTGATACACTAAGTGGCTCCGAGGTCGTCAAACAATGCTATTACAAATATAGAGGTAAGGACCAAAGGATAGATATAGATTTCACCATGACAAACAAGGATGGTGAGATCCTTAAAAAAAGAAAGTTTATACGACTCTGGAAGGATTATCAGGGCCAAGACGACATCTTAAGCAAAATGATGTGGTACACAATCTCACCATCTACCTATAGAGACAATAATTTACTCCGACTGGATTATACTCTGGAATCAGGCAAGCCACCGGAGCAATGGGTGTACATGTCAAAAACTCATACCATAAGACGCCTAACTGTGCGAGATCCCGAACAGGCACTTCTCAACTGGGGCATGATCGCAGAAGACTTTCATATTAGGCAACTGCATGAAGACACTCATGATCTGTTGGAAACAATACAAAAAGATGACCGGACTTTTTATAAAATCAGGAGCACACCTCGCAAAGATTCTTCCCAATACGGTGAATTAATCTCATTGTATGAGAAAAAAGATGAGTGGGATAATTGTTTCCTTAGATCTACTGAATATTACGGTTTATTTGGAGAGAAGATAAAAAAAGCCAATTTTAAATGGCAACAAGTAGAAAAGGCATGGTTGCCGAATACCGTTGAAATCGTCTTTGATAAAATTAAAGAAAAACTATTTGAAAAGAAAAATAAACCCGAAAAAGTGTTTGTCACCTATAAGGTAAGCAATGTAAAAATTGACATTGGCCTGAAGGACAAAGACTTTTCCAAGCGCATGCTAGGAAAAGTCATGAAGTAGTACTCATCAGCCTCAGCTTATATCAGTACTTTAAAAACTTCACAGGTAATTTTCGGTCAATACCACAACAGCGCTGGAAAGAACCTATAAGGCCTCTGGATAGAGCACGTCATGCTCGAGTGTCAACGTTGACCACATCCTTGTATCTGTAAGTTGGCAGCACACACGAACGCCTTATATCTCGTCACGGGGGAAAATCCTCAGCCCGAGGTCGAGCCATATTATAATACCCGGTAGCGGTACTCTTTATCTCAACAGCGGGATAGCTATCCGGAAACAACCGATTTGCGGAATAAACCACATGATTTCAAGCGCCTTTCCTTTGCGCTCAGTAA
>CALZMY010000031.1 GCA_945788675.1 uncultured Gammaproteobacteria bacterium
ATGGATGGGCGCTATCTATTTAAATATGATATCAGCCATCCACAGCAGTGGCGCCTGCTGAGCCGATACAGTACGAGCGGACAGATCGAACGTTTCGACCTGCACAATGGCGTACTCTATTTTGCGGGAAGCGCTAACGTCATTGCACTACAACCACTACCCAGGCTTGATATTGTCATTGACCCAGCCACTCACCAACTCAACACAACACTGCCCAAAGAGATGCCATTGGGCGGTTATCATCTGGTAATCACAGACGATATTAATAACAGTAATACACTGTTCAACGCCATTAAGCTCGAAATGAAGCCGTTTGGAAAACCAGGTCTTTCGCTACAGAAGCTAAAAAAGGCGATGAAGAAAAAAACTGAACATAGCGGCTCACAATAAGCCTCTATAAAACTATCGATCATTTTAGAGCCGCAAAACGCAACAGCAACGGAGTAACGATGGACGCGAAAAAAGGTGTCACTACAAAGATTCTCATCTGGATGTGTGCGGGGTTAATACTCGGCAGCCTGATCAATGCCGTTGCCAGTGACGTTGCCTTTATTCAGGACTATCTCGTTAACGGCCTGTTTCATGTTTTAGGCGCCCTTTTTATCAGTCTGCTGAAAATGCTGGTCGTGCCACTGGTCACTTTCTCCCTCATCTGTGGTGTTTGTGGTCTGGGTGATATCAATAAGCTAGGGCGTGTCGGCCTAAAAGCCTTTTTACTTTTTTTATTGACCACGGCTCTCGCTATTACACTGGCGATCACCGTCGCCTCTATCGTTGGCCCTGGCCAGGGATTCGAACTAAGTGAATCGTCCGCTAGCAATTTCACCGCGCCTGTCGCACCGCCTCTGACTCAGGTGATTATCGATCTTGTGCCAAGCAACCCGATTGCCGCCTACGCCAATGGCAATATGTTGCAGATCATCTTCTTTACTATCTTGTTCGCCGTCTGCATTTTAATGGTGGGGGAAAAGGCTCGTCCTATTGCCGAAGCCGCTGAACGACTTAATGAGGTGATGATGCAAGTGGTGACTGTCGTCATGCACATTGCACCTTATGGCGTGTTTGCACTGATGGCGAAGACGTTTTCACTGCAGGGACTCGGCCTGATTCTGCCGATGATCAGTTACTTCGCAGTCGTGGCAATCGTCTTATTACTCCATGCCACCGGCACATTGATGATCCTCTTTAAACTCTTTTCAAAACTGGATCCGTTGGTGTTCCTGCGCAAGATGCGCACCGCGCAGATCTTCGCCTTCAGCACCTCAAGCTCCAACGCTACCATTCCCGTGACACTGCGTAGCGTTGAAAAGCGCCTTGGGGTTGATAATTCCACCGCTTCGTTTGTAGTCCCCTTTGGTGCAACCATTAACATGGATGGCACTGCCATCATGCAGGGTGTTGCCACTGTCTTTATCGCCAATGTTTATGGTATCGATCTTGGTATCACAGGGTATCTTACCGTTATTGGCATGGCGGTACTCGCCTCAATTGGTACCGCAGGGGTTCCCGGGGTTGGTTTGATTATGCTGGCAATGGTATTGAATCAGGTCGGGCTACCGGTAGAGGGAATCGCATTAATCATGGGGGTTGACCGGCTACTCGATATGATGCGCACTGCGGTCAATGTAACCGGTGATGCCGCCATCACCACGATTGTCGCCAAATCCGAAAATAGCATTTCAGTTGAGACCTTCAATGACCCAACCGCTGGCCACGTCGAGGAGGTGCATTTACCCCATCTACACAAAAATGACAGCGCCACTTGATGCTTACTTAAAACATTACAACTTATGAGCTGGAATGTGCGGACAAGCCTCAGCACTTTTACTTCACCCATACAGCAGTACTCTGTAACAAAGTCACATACATGCTTTAATCATTAACGTATGTTGTTTTCATGTTAATCACATCGCTATCTGTAGTTCTCAGTTAGGTAAGGAGGTGTATGATGAAAACAAAAGTCTGTGAAAGTTGTGGCTACGTTGGTAAACCTATCCCGGATGAGTACAGCAGCTTTACGGTCGATGCAATGATCTGGCTAGCCTGGGGTGCGATTGCGATAATTACCGGTATTTTTCCGTTAATCCTTGTTGCACCTATCTTTTCGCTGATCCATATCGCAAAGTTCCGTACCATGAAATGCCCAAAATGTGAAAATCTGGAAATGGTCAGTTTACACAGCCATGCTGGCGAAGAAATTATGGAGGATCATCACTCAGGAACACCACATCACTGGTCAGACAATGATCCTGTTCCTCATTAGCAATAACGATATCAGCAATAAATCCAGTATGGCGCCAGACCCACTCTTAAACGATGGGTCTTTTGTTATCAGCTGGCACTAATGGATGTATAAGTGCTAGTTAATCCATTTGCATGATAAACGAGCGCCTTGTTCATTCTGGTGGCGCTGTTTTTACCATCGAAGCTCGCTGCGCAAACCGATCAAACCACACCGCTGTCTCAGGATGCGCGTTGCGCCAGTCAACATAAGGTAGCCTGAAGTCGAGATAACCCAATGCTGCGCCCAGCGAGATCTGCGCAATGGTGATATCGTTCGGCAGCGTCTTGATCTGCTGCTCTACATGATCAAGCGAATTTTTAATACTCTGTTGCCAACGATCACGCCAATTCTCTGATTGCTCCGCTTTACTCCGTCGCCCTTCCATCACGATGTTATATGAGGCGTCAATAATGCCATCCGCAAGCGCCTGCCACATCTGCACTAACAGCCTGGCATTGCTGCCTGCTGGTACAATTTTTATATTTGGCCCAATAACATCGAGGTATTCACAGATCACTGGGCTATCATAGACGGCACAGCCATCATCCAGTACCAGTGTCGGAATTTTGCCCAGTGGGTTATGGCTTTTCAGCTCCGTTGCGGCGTCAAATGGGTTACACAAAACGTATTCAACCTGCGAATCAAGCCCTTTTTCCAGCAGTGCAATACGTACTTTTCGAGAATAGGGCGAGGTGTTTGAATAAAACAGTTTCATCATAATTATCTATCGTGCAAGGGTGAGCAGGTCTGCCATGGAGAATTATGCGTCTCCATCTTTTGATAATCTCTGGAATCCTAAAGAAATAATACTAAATACTAAAAACCGTGTCATCTCCAGAAGATTGGCCATCAAACTTATCAGTCATAAAAAAACAATAAAAACAATATGTTATATGGATTTTTGGCATATCACTCATTGATGCTATTTCATTATAATAATTTATAGTTGGGATTTCTGTGTAAGCGCCGCTAAAAGGTTATGTGCTGCACTGCGCAGGTACATTCGTTTGCTATGTTTACGGCTAAAATTAATTAAGATTAATTGATAATAATGACTGCACCCAATTCTTCAGACTCATCTCCTTCTAATCAGGGTTCCAAGCGCGCCTATCCGCGCTATCCGATCGATATTAATGGACAATGCTGTACTCAGGCTAGAAAAGCATGCACTGAAGTCAACATACGAGATTTTTGCCTGGGCGGTATGTTTCTCACTTATATCACAAACCCTGATTCCGACATGCCAGAACAGATGATTCCGAATATTGGAGATATGGTCGAACTATTTTTCGAGCTGCCAGAAGGATCTCCCAAAAAAATTCATTTTCATGCGCACGTGGTGCGCTCAGATATCAATAACCTGGGAATTGCCTTTGAAAAGCCAGAGTCTGCTAGCTTACAGAGCGTACTCAAGTACGCCAAAAAGTATCAGGCCAATGAGGCAATTAAACGAGGGGTCCCGGCGTCTACTACCAATGTATTTAGTTCACTTCAACTGCTTGACACTATCCGAGGCCAGGCCATCAAGCAGATAAATGTGCTTATCAGCACGTACTTGTTAAAACAAACCAATATTCTGCTTGAAATGGCAGATAAATCACGAAACGTCAGTGAACAAAACGACTATTTTGAAGCACTAGCAGTATTTGGAAAAAGACGCGATGAATTTAAAAAAACTTTTGAAGAGAAGATGGTTCATATTTTACAGGCCAAACCTGAACCGATAAGCGAAGAATTAAATCTGGATGAAAAAGAACTCTCTCTCAGCGCGCTCTCTTTGGTAGAAGATGATGCCATTGATGACTGGATTGCAAGATCTGATATTACCAGTAAATCAGAATCAATTTATTTCGATGAACTTGCAGGTATCGAACAGCGCCTGTCACTATTATACAACACCGATATTGGAAAACAGAATAATCCTATCGGTCCTGAGGCTTTTTCTTACGCATTTCAGGATGCAATAAGATCTATCCATATCAATAAGTTCGCTTATCAGCTCTGTTGTAAGACTTTCAGTGATGTCCTTAAAGGTGGCCTGGGGGAACTTTATGACAGCGTCAATACACTCCTGATCAACAATAATATTTTACCGGAGCTACAGTACCATATTAAAAAATCCGCAAGATCAGCTAAGTCAACGCACAATAAGACATCTTCCAAAAAGGAAACTTCAGTTGGTACTGGTGAAGATGCTACGGATGATACCCCAACGCAATCGGTCGATACCCACAAGCTATATAACCTGATTTCAAATTTACAGTCCATCAAAAATGAACGTATTCAAAGTACTGGGAATCACTCTCTTACGGATACAGGTGCCACACTTCCTCAATATAACGCAGAGGAATTTATAGAACGGTTATCAGAAATCACATTTGAACATCCCGCGTCAAATATAGTTGATCATGACAATCAGTCGGTGCAATCAGCTGTATTAAAGATGTTATATCAACTACAAAATACCCCGGAAGGGCAACGACTCGGTAAACGCGAAGCCGGCATTATGGAAATCACAGGGTCTTTATATGAATCCCTGTTCACAGACAATATTATTACCAGCGGTGTCAAAAAATGGCTTGGCGATGTAGAAATGCCATTACTTAAAGAGGCGATCAAAGACGAGTCTGTTCTAGCTGACAAATCTCATATTGCACGACGTTTCATTAATCAAATCTCTCATCTGGAACTTTATAATGATGGAAATCGAGGCATCATCAGTAATTCTGTCAAAGCGACTATTGATGAACTGCTACAAAAGGTCGCACTGCAGCCCGGCATGGGCGAACAGCAGATTGCGCCACTGCTTAAAAAAGTCGATGCACTTGTAAACATCCAGAATAAAGCCTACACCGATAATCTTAATGATGTGCTTGATCGCTGTGAGTTACAGCTCGATATCCCTGATCTAAAATCAAATATTCAGCTACCTGCTAATACTGCTATAACCACAACGGAAGCACTACGGGAATGGCGCAAACGTGTTCGTCGATTAAAAACCGGTGAATGGATTTTATTCAACGCCGACTCTGCCGAGTCTTCTCGCCTCAACGTCGCATGGGTCTCCGAAAACTATGATCAATATGTGTTCGTAAATTTGCTCGGGCTCATGGAGGGGGCTCTAAAAGTAGATGACCTTGCAGTCCTGTTAGAAAATGGTTCTGCCATCGTGTTGGATAATGCAGATGAACCGGCAGTCGACAGAGCACAATACAAAATGATGCAGAATCTACATAACCAGCTACTGCATGAAACAACCCATGACCCTACCACTGGACTGCTTAATCGAAAGGAGTTCGAAAGCCAGCTACATGAAAAACTCAACAATAATTCGAGTGGTGCTGGCGCCCACATTCTCTGCTTTATCGATCTCGATTACTTCGACGTCATTAATACCACCTTTGGTCATGAAATTGGTGATAAGGTTTTGATAGATGTTGCTAGTCTACTCTCAGATGTTCTCAATCAACGAGGTGCTATCGCTCGCGTAGGTGGTGATCAATTTGCCATCTTATTACTCGACTGTAGCTTGACAGAGGCTAAACAGATCACTGAACAACAGCGCGTTGCCTTAGCAAAATATCGTTTGGACCATGATGGCATCAAAAGCAGCATTACCTTTTCCAGTGGTATCATTTCAATTGATCTAGATCGCCAGAATATTTCTCGGTTACTACGCACCGCAGAGGCCGCTTGTAAACTGGCAAAAGGCAAAGGCATCAATCTTGAGCAGGTGATCGAAACTGACGACAGTACGCTACATGAGAATCAAAAAATATTTTTTTGGGCCGCGAAGATCGATGACAGTCTTAACAACGAAACGCTGCAACTTCGTTATCAACCCATCATACCTATTGGGGATCAGGGTCTTACGCCTCATGCAGAGATATTATTGGGTGTTACCGATGAAGAAGGACACCTAACATCACCTGAACATTTTATTTTAGCGGCTGAACGTTATCGTCGCATGCCAGAGGTCGATCGCTGGGTAGTCAAAAATTTATTCTCATTGTTAAAACAAAATCCAGCACTATTAGAAGAGACAGGTGGTGTCGCCATTAACCTCTCTGGGCTTTCAATCAATGATGATAGTTTCATTCCCTTCATTCTTGAGCAGATTGAGCACTCCGGTATTCCAACCAGCCATCTCTGTTTTGAAGTCACCGAAACCGCAGGTGTTACAAATTTATCCAACGCCGCTCAATTTATCAACGAGATTAAACAGACTGGCTGTTCCTTCTCACTCGATGATTTTGGTACTGGTATGTCTTCTTACTCATATCTAAAAAATCTTCCCGTTGATTACATCAAAATTGATGGCTCATTCGTACGTGATATAGAAAACAACGATAGTGATAAGGCAGTGGTCAAATCGATCACAGAGATCGGTCATTTCATGGGTAAAAAAATAATTGCCGAATGTGTCGAAAAAGAAAGCACTATCGATCTGTTACGCGACATCGGTGTCGATTATGCTCAGGGTTGGGCCATCAGTAGACCAAAACTATTTGCTAAATAATCTTCCTGTTTCATTACTTCACTTAAGTTCCACCTTCTAACCTGATAGCGAATGCGCCATCATAGAGCCATCCACTAACGATAAATATCTCTTCTGGATTGTCATGCCTTTTGGGAGCAAGGGCCTCTATATCTGTTTTGATATTTTGCACTTAAGATTATTGCTCATGGCTTAATCAGAGGTTCCTCATGTACTAATATCTCAATAAAACTTACCCATAGACTGTTTATTCCCTTGTATATCAGCATATTAGTAACATTCATATACCTATACTATAGGTATAAACCATATTTTTAAGTCTTTTTTTTGTTATAAATCAACTTGAATATTTCTGTTTATCCCCTCTTTTTACCATGTGATTTAATTTCTGAATCGCGTACAATCAAATTTTATCGGCTTTACCTGATTGAGGCCGTCAACAATTTAAATACTTTTTGGAGAAGTAAATATGAGCGAAACATTGGTGGTAATCTCTAAAATCAAAAGTTACATAAAAGAAAAATCTGATGGCATGAGTACCTCTGGAAACTTCGCTACCGCTATTTCAGATGTCATTCGCGCCCGCTGTGATGCCGCGATTGAGAACGCTACCAAGGATCGCCGAAAGACAGTGATGGATCGCGACTTCAATAGTGATACCGGGACTCATGATGCATTAGTGGTGACTTCGAAGCTAAAGGGCTATATTAAAGAAAAATCTGACGGCATGAGCACCTCTGCTAATGTCATCCCGGCTATATCTGGCATTATCGCAAAACTGTGTGATGATGCGATTGCCAATGCACAAAAAGACCGTCGTAAAACTGTGATGGATCGCGACCTGCCTTAAAGCAGATTTCATCGCTTAAACAGGAACGATTCATATGCCGTCATTTGATGTTGTCTCAGAAGTCGATCTGCATGAGGTCAATAATGCAATTGATCAAGCCAATAAAGAAGTGACGACTCGCTTTGATTTCAAGGGAAGCAATGCTCGCTTCGAGTTGAAAGAAAAAGAGTCGATTATCATGATGCATGCTGAAAGTACTTTTCAGCTACAGCAGATGACGAATATTCTTCATAGTAAATTGTCTAAACGCGGTATTGACTTGGGTTGCCTTAAAACTGAGAACTCAGTAACCAAGGGTAAAGAGGTTCATCAGGCGATCAATATGCAACAGGGCCTGGACTCTGTGTTTGCAAAAAAGCTGGTTAAGCTGACTAAAGAATCCAGGCTTAAAGTGCAGGCGGCAATTCAGGGCGAAAAGGTTCGCATTACTGGCAAGAAGCGCGATGATCTACAACAGGCCATCGCTCTTTTTAAAGAATCGGATCTTGAGCTACCTCTGCAGTATGAAAACTTCCGTGACTAACGGCTATTCAAGATAAGGTGGGTTGCTTCATTAGCCATTGGCAGATGATGTAAACCGCCTTTTTCTTCTGTGTTAACGCCAACACAATTCGATCAACTCAAGTCTATGATAGAGGCCGATATCATTCAGCTACAGGAAGATATTTCTGGGCTTGAAGCGATGACACAACCGATCTCACCAGACAATGCCATTGGGCGACTCAGCCGGATGGATGCTATCAATACCAGAAGTGCCAATCAAACAGCGTTGAATGCCGCGAGGGTCCGTCTCGTTAAATTAACTAAAACGCTACCCAAAATAGATAGTGCTGAATATGGTGAGTGTGATGAATGTCTGTCAGAGATCCCTTTTGCCCGCTTAATGTTAGTGCCTGAGAGTGAGTACTGTGTGACTTGCTCAGAAAAGCTGGCGGAATAAACAGTAGCCCATCACTTTCATCCAGACAAAAAAATCCCCGCTATTGCGGGGATCTCTTTAAAACTTGGTCTAACGTGAAATTCTAATCATTGTGATAAGAAAGAACACGTTCAACTTCGTTTTTAGAACCCAGGATCACAGGTACGCGCTGATGAAGACCTGTTGGCTGAATTTCCATGATACGCTCACGACCGGTTGATGAAACACCGCCCGCCTGCTCAACAATCATAGACATTGGGTTTGCTTCATACATCAGACGCAGTTTACCGGCCATCGCAGGATCTTTTGAATCTTTTGGATACAAGAAGATGCCACCACGGGTAAGGATACGATGCACTTCAGCAACCATCGACGCGACCCAACGCATGTTGAAGTTTTTATCACGTGCATTGCCATCTTTACCGGCTAGACACTCTTCAACATAGCGCTGAACTGGTGCCTCCCAGAAACGCTGGTTAGATGCATTGATCGCAAACTCCTGAGTATCTTCAGGAATCTGCATATCCTTCTGAGTCAGGATGAATTCACCCACGCTCTGATCCAGGGTAAAAGCGTTAACTCCGTGACCGGTGGTCATGACCATCATGGTTGAAGGACCATACAGCGCGTAACCGGCACAAACCTGCTCAGTTCCTG
>CALZMY010000032.1 GCA_945788675.1 uncultured Gammaproteobacteria bacterium
CAATTACGCGTGTTCGCTCGATGCTACGCAGCAAAATTTTCCCGCTTTCGCCCTTACCTCCTCCAGCAGCATAAATAAAACCATTATGCTCAACGGCATCAAAAAAACCACGGGCATCATTGAGGATCGCACTGCGTTTCCATGGGCCGAGTGTTCCATCTGACTTGATCTTGCTGAATTCCGTACTGTTCAGAAAACGACGCCCATCTACCCCGCCAAGCGCATAGATAACGCCGTTGACCTGTAACACGGCAGCCCCGGCACGCGCACTGTTCATCGAACTCGACTGTTGCCATCCAGGAATCCATACCGTCTGTGCCAATACCTGAGTGGCAGCACCGACAAACAATAACAGAGGCAATATAATAAAGGTTAAGTATTGACGTTTCATAGGGTATGAAGATTAGAGTAACAGGCCTTCGGTTTCCACCCCTCTTGCAGATTAAATTCCATTTAATCGTTAAACTTGCTACTCAACAACTGTCTACAGATCAACCATCATTGCAACCGTTATCGATGGCTGTGACCTACGTACGTCATAGCTGCCGCAGTGCGATTAACAGCAAAAGAAAAGAATGGGTGCGCAGTGCGCACCCACCATGCGCTGGTTTATGGATGTTTCAAACAGAACGTATAGTCACCGCTGCCACTGTATGAGTTAATTCTCCATGTGTAATAGCCACGACGTCCATAGTAGTCGATATTTTCATCTGAACCGTTAGCTGCAGATTGCGCCACAACCTGCCATCCAAAACGACCCCATTGCCATAGATTGAGATCAAAATCAGCATTCGCTGGCCCCATTAACTGACCGCTATGATCCCCCGTTGCTCGAGCGTAGTAATAACTACCGTTGGGCTGGAACTCTTCATCATTGGTTCCACTTAGATTTGCCTGAAACTTTTCAAACCCGGCTGGGCAGCTTGCCACTGGTGGTGGCGGGGGAACACTTCCGCTTTCTAGCAGTGAATAGGCTAAAAGATTGGGCGAGCCACTACCAATGTTACTAAGCTGATTTGTAGTGGCCGAGGAAAAAATAGCCCCTTGTACCTGTGCAGGAGTGGCGCCGGGATTGCTTTCCAGATACAGGGCGGCGATACCAGCAACATGAGGCGATGCCATCGACGTACCGCTGATCGTTGCCACAGCCAGATCACTCGTGTTCCATGTTGACTTAATTTGAGAGCCAGGCGCAAAAACATCTACGCAACTGCCCCAATTGGAATAACTGGCACGTGCATCATTTGAACTGGTTGCGCCCACGGTGATGGCCTCGGCAAGGCGAGCCGGTGATTCGTTGCATGCATTGGCATTGCTGTTACCCGCCGCCACAACATAAGCGACCCCCGCTGCCACCGAATTCTGTACTGCACGATCCATCGCCGTTGAACCGGAACCACCCAGACTCATGTTGGCCACCGCCGCACCCGTATGGTTGTTTGTCACCCAGTCAACTCCGGCAATGACCCCAGAGGTAAAACCCTGGCCCTGGCAATCTAATACGCGAACTGCATGGAGATTACTTTGCTTTGCGACGCCGTAGGTGACACCACCGACTGTGCCGGCAACATGGGTGCCATGTCCATTGCAGTCATTGGCGCCATTCCCGTCGTTGATAACAGTAAACGCTTCAACAGCACGGCCACCAAATTCATAATGGCTGGTACGGATACCAGTGTCGATAATGTAGACATTCACATTGGCACTGGTAAAGTCATAGGTATATGAACTATTGAGTGGGATATCGCGCTGATCTATGCGGTCCAGTCCCCAGGGGGGCTGTGATTGTGTCGCTGACAGTTCAATCACACTATCCGCCTCGATAAAATCAATGCGCGGATCACTGGAAAATTTCTTCAATTGACCCGGGGGAATATTCATTACAAAGCCATTCAATGCTCTGCTATATTTTTTCTTTACTTTGCTTTTATGTTTTTTTGCTAAATCACTGGAGACGGTTGGCACATCTTGCCACTCCTTGAGTACCACAATGTATTGGTCGAGCACTCGCTTTGGATTCTTCAGGCCATGCACGGGTGCTGCAAGGGCATGGCTGATACTTAACGATAACAAGAGTATTACACTTGTCAGTAGCCTTCTCATTTTTTGATCCTCCGGTAATGAAATATATTGTAGATCTGGATAATAACTTTCACTTTCGCATAAGCACACTTATGAGACAAACGGCACAACAATATCCTCTTGCCGATTATTAGGATGTATGTAAACCGCAGCCACCACTGTCACCCTAAACGTGAAATATTCTCTATCCTCTTGTAACTCTTTTCTTCATCAAGCCACTAACAGAGTATGAGTAATGCAAATTAAATTTTGGGATACAAGTCAAAAAGTGTTAATAAAGTCTGCAGTCTCATAAACACAGGAGAAAAAATATCTTTGGTATGAATATCTGATTAACAAGCACTGGAAGTACTAGGGAACCTCTGATTAATTGTCAGGCGACCGAAGGAAGTGCCGTGGTACGAGGAACGAAGTGACGAAGCAATCTCCCAACTTGATGAATCTTATAGTGCTGAGATTGCCGCCCTAAAGGATTTGGA
>CALZMY010000033.1 GCA_945788675.1 uncultured Gammaproteobacteria bacterium
AGAAAAACCGAGAGGAGTTATTCAGTACCATGACCACAGAGGCACATAAGGAAACACTGGAGTTTCAAACAGAGGTTCAGCAACTGCTGAAGCTGATGATCCATTCACTCTATTCAAATAAGGAAATCTTTCTGCGTGAGTTGATCTCGAACGCCTCTGATGCCTGCGACAAGCTGCGTTTCGAGGCGCTGAGTGATGATGCACTCTACGAGGGAGATTCCGAGCTGAAGTTGCATGTCTCGTTTGATAAAGAAGCAGGCACGGTGACAATCGCCGATAACGGCATCGGCATGAGCCGCACCGAGGTGGTCGAAAATATCGGTACCATCGCCAAATCTGGGACACGCCAGTTTTTCGATTCGTTGAGCGGTGACCAGGCCAAAGACAGCCAGCTGATTGGCCAGTTTGGTGTCGGTTTCTATTCTGCGTTTATCGTGGCCGACAAGGTGACGTTGACCACGCGTCGTGCTGGGACGGGTGCCGAACATGGCGTGCGTTGGAGTTCTGAGGGTGAAGGCAGTTATGAGCTGGAGACAGTCGATAAGCCGGGTCGTGGCACCGAAGTGACCCTGCATCTGCGCGAAGACCAGCAGGAGTTTCTTGATGACTACCGCCTGCGTGCGGTGATCAATAAATACTCTGATCATATTTCGTTGCCGATCATGATGCCGGCCAAAGCGGAAGTGAAGGAAGGTGAAGAGGAAAAGGCTGCTGAGGATGAGGTGGTTAACAGCGCATCGGCACTGTGGGCGCGCGCTAAAAAAGATGTGACTGACGAAGAGTATAATGAGTTCTATAAACATGTTGGGCACGATTTCCAGGACCCATTGACTCACGTTCATAGCCACGTTGAAGGCAATCAGTCTTACACGTCACTGCTTTATATTCCTCAGCGAGCACCGTTTGATCTGTGGGATCGCGAACAGAAGCACGGTATCAAGCTCTATGTGAAGCGTGTCTTTATTATGGATACCACTGATCAGCTGATGCCGACCTATCTGCGTTTTGTACGCGGTGTCATCGATTCCAGCGATCTGCCACTCAACGTCTCACGCGAGATTCTGCAACATAACCGCATGATTGACACCATCCGTGGTGCATCAGTGAAGAAGGTGCTGGGGATGCTGGAAGGGTTGGCTAAAAACGATGCCGAAAAATACAAGACCTTCTGGGATCAATTTGGACCTGTATTGAAAGAAGGACTTGCTGAAGATACATCAAACCGTGAGCGTATCGCTAAACTGCTGCGTTATACCTCGACGGAGAGTGATGGTGATGTGCAGGATGTGTCACTTGCCGACTATGTTTCGCGCATGAAAGAGGGGCAGAACAAGATCTATTATGTAACGGCTGATAACTACTCTGCCGCTAAAAACAGCCCTCATCTGGAAGTCTTCAAGACCAAGGGGATCGAGGTGTTGTTGATGCATGATCGTGTGGATGAGTGGTCTATGTCTTACTTCACTGAGTTTGATGGTAAATCACTGCAGTCGGTTGCCAAGGGCTCGCTGGAGCTGGGTGAGCTGGAAGACGAGAAAGAGAAAGAGGCGTTCGACAAGGCGGTCGATGAGTGTAAGGACCTCACCACTCGCATGCAGGAGGCGCTGGGTGAGCGAGTTAAAGAGGTTCGCCTGACGCACCGTCTGACAAACTCTCCTTCCTGTCTCGTGGTTGAAGAGCAGGAGATGGCGATCAATATGCAGAAGATTATGGAAGCGGCCGGTCAGGCAATGCCTTCCAGTAAGCCGATTCTTGAAGTCAATCCGCAGCATCCTATCGTACTTCGCCTGAAGGAAGAAGCTGATGATCAGCGTTTTGGTGATATCACTTCGGTACTGTTCGATCAGGCGATGTTGAGTGAGGGTGGGCAGCTGGATGATCCATCGGCATTTGTTAGTCGGATCAACACACTGCTGGTCTCAGCGGCCGCGTAAGTAGATAACGTCTCGCCCTTAATCTTATTGGCGGGACGTTTTTTTGTCAGGGTTAAAACGATCTAACTGAATCTTGCACAAAAGAGGAGGGGGCGATGGCTATTATTAATATTGGCAAAGAGAACTTTGCCGACGTTGTCAATAACAACGACATCGTGCTGATCGATATCTGGGCGTCGTGGAGTGAACCCTGTGAGATCTTTGCCAAAACCTATGAGATCGTGTCGAATGAGTATCCCGATATGGTCTTTGCCAAGCTCAACATGGAGGAAGAGCGCGAGATCGCCGACTATCTCAAGGTCGAAGCGATTCCGCTGTTGCTTGCAATGCGAGATCAAACGACTGTCTTTTTGGAGTCGGGTACATTACAGAAAGATGAGCTTGAAAGATTGATCGAAAAAATCAGAACGCTCGATATGGAAGAGGTCAGAAAAGAGATCGCTGAGGAGATCGGCGATGAGATGTGATGTCTGTGGATGAGCAGGTAAGGCTGGATAAATGGTTGTGGGCGGCACGTTTTTACAAGACCCGTTCGCTGGCGAGTGACGCGATCAATGGTGGCAAGGTTCACCTCAACGGTTCTCGTGCTAAACCAAGCAAAGAAGTGAAACTTGATGATCAGTTGCGTATCCGACGTGCCACCACAGAGATGACGGTTGTGGTGACTGCCATTAGTAGCAAGCGCGGTTCAGCGACTATTGCACAGACCCTGTATTCAGAGACCGCTGAGAGTATTGCGGAGCGCGAGCGCCTGGAGGTGTTGCGCAAGCTTTCGACCCCTGCAGGAGGTTTCGCCGATCACAAACCGGATAAACGTGAGCGACGTAAGATCATACGTTTTATAGGGAAATGACAAATCAAACGAGCATTAATAAAGGTTTTTGTATGAAAAATAATTTTGTTGTACGACTGCTGTTTATCATCTCTCTTCAGTTTGCAGCATTTGCAGCTCAGGCTGATAATATTGATGAGCTGAGAAAAGACGCCTCGGATACGCTTGAAAGTACGAAGCAGAAGATGGTGGATATTATTGAGGAGACGGCTGAAATTGTAGGGAAGGCTATCAACGAGGTGAGTGATCAGGTTGAGATTAAGGCGCTGGAATTTTTAAATGAACTTGATGGCGAGAAAAAGTCAACGGTTGATGAAGTGGATGATACTTTGAAGGAGGTGTAGTTTAATCTTAATCTGTTCGATGTTTTAACCCCTTCTTATCGCCTGTCGTGCTTAGAGTGTCAGGTGCACGAAAGCATGATTGATCTGCCTATCTTCGTCTCATAATTACCTATGATTGATTTTTATGGTCATAAGGAGTCGGGCACGCAATACAGATGAAACCTGCTGTGTAATCTATAATTTCCTGATGCATGCGTGTAAAAAATGACAGCGCTCCACATCACGCAAGCACTATAAAGTGGGCGATAATAACTTCGGGCAATTTAGTTTTCATCCGATGTCTTTTTATAATTCTCAGATTACTTGTTGTTTTTGTAGGATAAAACTGTTAAATCTTGGCTAGTACAATCATTATGTCATGCGCAACATAACTTGACATAATATGTCGAAAGAGGTAGTGTGCTCTCTGTGACATATTATGTCATCCTTGAAAAGGAGCGAATAAAAAATGAATCTACAAGATCTTGGCTTGTACCTTACGGATGCTAGCCTGGAAGGTTATAAATTTGAGTGCCAGCTGGTTCCTGGTGAAGTTGAAGTTCTTCAGGTGGTTATCGAAGGATTTCAGGAGATTCCAGTTTATATATCAGTCACTGATACGCAGATATTATGCATAACCTATCTGTTCTCAGAGGATGAGGTTAACCCTGAGTCAAAGAGCCAGATGACGGAGCAGATGCTGGAGATGAATATCCCAATGCCGCTCACTTCATTTGCAAGTATTCAGGGTCGGTATGTTGTATTTGGCGCGCTGTCTATAAATTCAAGATTTGAAGATGTTGCGCACGAAGTGGTTACGTTAGGAGAGAACTCAGTTGATGCTTTGTCTGTAATGGCTGAGTACCTGAAGTAGTCGAGAATCTAAAGAGGATTATATAATGGGTGTACTATCAAATTTATTTACTGCGATTCGCGGTGGTGCGAGAGAAGCAGGTGAAGCGGTTGTTGATGCAAATGCGGTTCGAATTTTTGAACAGGAGATTGTTGATGCAAAGAATCACATTAAAAAGGCCAAAGACAGTTTAACAACGGTAATGGCTGAGAAGATGCAGTCAGCACGTAAGCTGGATGCAATTAAGAATGATATTACTGAAAACGAACTCTATGCGACAAAGGCGCTGGACCAGGGCAATGAAGCGCTTGCGATAGAGGTTGCCGAGAAAATTGCAAGCCTCGAAGGCGGACTGGCTGAACAGCAGCATATTCATGATAACTGTGCCGCTCATATCGAGAAACTTAAGGCGCAGATTCAGGGTGCGGAGCGACAGATTAGCGAGAATGAACGACAGCTTAACATGATCAAAACGACTGAAAGCGTGCATAAGGCAACATCGGCCATTAGCGATAATTTTATGTCATCAGGATCAAAAATCATTAATGCCAAAGAGTCGTTAGAGAGGATCAAGAAACGCCAGCAGATGCGTGAAGATAAGCTTAAAGCGGCCCAGGCGCTTAATTCAGATGATTATGATCAGTCGCTTCAGAACAAGCTGAAAGAAGCGGGTATTATGGAGAGCAGTTCATCTAATGCCAATGCCGTTTTAGAGCGTTTGAAGGCTAAAAAATAACAGCTTTAGATTTCACCCCGATTATATCGGGGTGTTTTTTTGGAGAGGGTATGAAAAAACTATTTAAAGCGATATTTTCCTCTTTTTCTGAAGAGAAAGAGTTGCGCTCACTTGACTCTCTGGGGGATCTGCAGCTGAACGATTATATTCGTTTGAATGATAGTTTTGCCCTGCCTGCGGAATTGAGAGGTAAGACATTTCAGGTCGATTCGATTGACAGTTACTATTATGGGGAAAAACTGAGTATTGAGTGGGCCCTGAAAGGGGATACAAGGAAGAAGGTATATCTCTCATTGAGCGACCTGGGAGATGAAGACCGGATAGTATTAAGTTATCAACTTAAAAAGAGAGAGGCCGAAGCGTTATTTGGCTGGGAGAATATCAAACAGCAGTATGACCCCGCATTTGAAGAAGCTCTGGTGTGCAGGGATACGTCTGCATTTGAAGGGTGGTTGGCTGCCGAATACCACAGAAGGGAGTGTGCTGGTAAGGGAACGTATTTTTCTGGGGACTACAGAGGAAGAGTTAAGCCATCTGGTGGCGATGAAGTCACATACTATGAGTTCTTTAATGAAGATGAAACCCTGTCGATGGATATTGAGATGTGGAGTAAAGATGAAATAGACCTGTTTATTTCTATATTGAGGCCCGAGTCTGATATTCATGAATTCTGGGCAGGGTAAATGACTAAAAGGGAGCTGCCTGAGAAATGGAAAAAGGAAGTAAATGCTATCAAGGCGATACAGGTTGCATTTGATCTTGATGAGAAAGTTCAATATGTGATTCGTCGAGAAGCACTGGAGATGGATGTCAACCCGAGTGAAAGAATGCGCCAGATACTTGGATTGACAACACACAGAGTACCTCAGCGGCCAAGGCTTTCGATTTCCCTGAAGCCAGAGGATTTTGCAACACTGGCAAACAGATATAATGTAGACCCGACTGATAAGCGCTCAATAAAACAGCAGGCAAGTATAGAGATCCAGAAGTACGCTGAAGGAAAGAGCTTTAACGAAAATGAATAGAGTTTTATTCTTCTGGAGGTATAGAAAAAGGCAAAAGAGTAAAGGCTTTTCAAAGCTGACTAATACAAGCATGCCGGGAAAGCTGGCAAAATTACTCGGGATACTACTGCTGGTTATCTCAGTACACACCTTAATAATTTACTATTTTGAAGGCCTCAGTTTTATAGACTCGGCCTGGTTGAGTTTTACCTCGATTACGACTGTCGGTTATGGAGATTTTTCGGCGTCCACTTTAGAAGGTCGGATTGCCACCATTGTTTTAATCTATATTATTGGCATCTGGCTGCTGGCGCAGTTGGCAGGGGATTTTCTGGATTTCAGGGCTGATAAACGTGAAAGAATGATAAGGGGCCTGTGGAGATGGAAAGAGATGTCTGATCATATTCTTATAATAAATACACCAGCAACCGAAGGTGACCGCTATCTGATTCGCCTGATCGAACAGATCAAACAGACCCCCGAAATTGATACGTTGCCCATTGAGATAGCGACGACAGCCTATCCTGAAGGGTTGCCGAACGCCCTGAGGCAGATGGATGTGGTTCATTACCATATTGATATCAGCAGCACTGTGCAACTGGAAGATTTAAATGTAGAGGCAGCGAAATATATTATCGTGCTGTGCCAGAATGAAGCAGATGTCAGGTCTGATAGCCTGACACTGGATATGCTGGATCGTCTAAACCAGTATGCCTGCGATCCATTTATCATTGCCGAATGTATGCTGGATGAGAATAGAAAGCGTTTCCACCGTTTAGGGGCTGATGCCGTGATCAGACCGGTACGCGGATACCCAGAACTAATTGTCAGAGCGCTCTCGGCACCGGGTACAGAGAGAGTACTGGAGAACCTGTTCACACACGACGGGGCTTCAGCGAAACGGTATGACGTCCGACTCAATGGTATTAAGTGGAAAGATATCGCCTGCAAACTGATAAGTGCTGGTGCGGGCACTCCACTTGGTTTTATATCCAGAGATGGAGAGGTAGTAACAAACCCGTTTTATGAAGATACTATTGATGCGACAGCGCTGTTCATCATGGTTAATGACAAAACAGACCTCTCAGCTGAAGCTATGCAGAGAGCTCTAGCGTAATAATTTTAATAAATGGGGCGGCTATGGAGATTGAAATGGAACAGCTGTTAACAAATGTGTTCAGTACTGGAAGTCTGTTGCTGTTGTATGTTGCAATATTTTTTATTGCAAATGTAGTCTATAGCAGGATGGCGGGTTATAGCGTTAAAGATGAAATCGTGCAGAAGGATAATTTAGCTGTTGCAATCTCACTGGCGGGCTATCTGTTTGCGATAAGTATCATTTTTATTGGTTGTGTCCTTGGCCCGAGTAAAGGGCTGTTTGAAGACCTGGTGGCAGTGGTTGGCTATAGTGCAATGGGCATTGTGTTTCTGTATGTGGCGCACCTGATCAATGACAAGCTGATACTGTATAAGTTTAAAAACGTTAAAGAGCTTGTCGATGATAAAAACATCGGTACTGGAGCTGTTCAGGCTGGCTCATATATAGCGTCAGGATTAATTGTTGCCGGCGCAATTCATGGTGAAGGTGGCGGCATAGGTACAGCTGCAGTGTTTTTTATTCTGGGGCAGATAGCGCTGATTATCTTTGCCAGGATTTACGACGCTATTACCAGCTTTAATGTGCATGATGAGATAGAGCAGAATAATTATTCTGCAGGAATAGCCTTCTCCGGGACCTTAATCGCCCTGGGCATTATTCTATCAAAAGCCGCTGGTGGAGACTTCGTCAGCTGGGAAGAGAATGTTCTGTTTTTTAGCGTAAATGCATTAATCGCTTTTATTTTACTTCCTGTTTTCAGGGTGGTTATCGATAAGCTGGTGATAACAGGTGATGACCTTAATAAGGAGATAGCTGAGGATAAAAACAGTGGGGCCGGCTTTTTAGAGTTTGGAACAACAGTGGGCTTTGCCGCTGTTCTGTTCTTTGTAGTATAGGGGGATGCAGCAGATGAAGTCGTCATACATATTGGGAGTGTTTGGTGTTGTGTGTCTCCTGCTTGCCGCATTTTTCTCGGCTGATGTTTCAGAAGTAAAGACTCAGACACTTGATGGTAAGGGTGGAATCTTTGGGCCCCTGGTCATCGAGGAGAAAAACTCCAGTTATGAAGTTACTGTCAGGAACAACGTCGCATTGAATAGATGGAGCTATATAGAGGTGGGTGTGCTGAACAGTAAAAAAGAGCACCTTTTTAGCTTTGGTGATGGCATGTGGCATGAAAGTGGGCGCGATTCAGATGGCGCCTGGGTCGAAGCCAAAAGTGACTACTCGATGGATATAACATTTAAAGAGCCGGGTGAGTACTACTTTGATGTCGGTTCAGAAAGAAATGACGGTGCGGG
Source organism: uncultured Gammaproteobacteria bacterium (assembly GCA_945788675.1). Classification (GTDB taxonomy): domain Bacteria; phylum Pseudomonadota; class Gammaproteobacteria; order SZUA-140; family SZUA-140; genus SZUA-76. The sequence continues at coordinate 8,083 of CALZMY010000033.1, forward strand.
TAATCCCATTGTTATTAGTGCAGTTAAAGAGAGGGGTAGTAATATCGCTTTTCTTATTTTGGGTGTGCTTAGCTTAATTATTGGTGGAATAGTCTATCAGTATGGTGATGGTTTTATGATGGACAATAAAACTAAAAAAACCCGAAGAACTATTTTAATTGTGGTTCTGGTGGTGTTTTTTATATGGGCTCTCCTGTATAGCATGAGAGGGTGGGGCTATATGGGGTATAATGGCTATCATCACGGGCCTTCTTTCTTTTACTGGGGCGGTCCATCTGTTTTTCATGATCCCAGTAACCGGGACGGCAGTATCAGTGGTTCAGGGCATCGAGGTGGTGGTTTCAGCGGCGGCAAGTAGTGAAGAATAAAGAAACCAAAATACTGATATTTTCAGTATTTATCGCTGGACTCTGTTCGATAATCTATGAGCTGCTGATCGCAACGGCATCATCATATTTTCTGGGCGACAGCATTAAGCAGTTTTCCATCACCATTGGCGCCTATATGGCTGCAATGGGTGTTGGTTCCTATCTTTCAAGGCTGATATCTGATGAAAATCTATTAATAAAATTTATCAGGTTCGAGTTGCTGCTTGGTCTGATTGGCGGCCTTAGTGTTCCGTTGCTCTATGCGGCTTTTGCGTATACAAATTATTTCCAGACAAGCTCCATAGCATTAACAATCTGCATAGGTATTTTGATCGGTTTAGAGATTCCATTCCTGAGCAGACTGCTTGAGAAATATTATTCTCTGAAGATTAATATTTCAAACGTACTGTCGGTAGATTATTTTGGTGCCCTGATCGCGACATTGGTCTTTCCATTTCTACTGCTGCCTGCACTGGGTACGTTTAAAACAAGCCTTTTTTTTGGTCTGATCAATATGTCTATTGCAGTGATACTGCTGTGGTCATTTTCAGAGGTTATTTCTATTTCAAAAAAGAAAATTCTCTGGCTGCATACATTGTTTGTAACACTGCTGCTTGGCGGGACTTTTGCAATTTCGAACACATTATTAAGCGAGTGGAGCAATAACCTATATACAGACCGCATCGTTTATGCAAAAGAGACCCCTTATCAGAATATTGTGATGACAAAACATAAGGGAGACCTGCGCCTGTTTTTGAATGGGAATCTGCAATTCTCATCATCAGATGAGTATCGATACCATGAATCGCTCGTGCATGTGCCATTTAACTTCGCTAAATCGCCGAGGAGTGTCCTGATCCTGGGGGGTGGTGACGGTCTGGGGTTGAGAGAGGTTTTAAAGCATGAGTCGGTTGTTGAGATTAAATTAATTGACCTGGATCCTGAAATATCGCGTTTAGGCAGGGAGAACAGGAATGTGCTGCGTGTAAACCAGGGCAGTATGAATAATGACAGAGTGGAGGTGATAAATAGTGACGCTTATAAATATCTGTTGAATAGCCAGGAGAGGTTTGATGTAATCATAATCGATCTGCCAGACCCAAATAACCCCTCACTTGCAAGACTGTATAGCAGGGAGTTCTACAGGTTAATTAAGATGCATCTTTCTAAAGACGGCGTTTTTGTTACCCAGGCAACGAGTCCTTTTTTTGCCACAGATGCCTTCTGGACAATCTTCTCAAGCGTCGAGTCGGCCGGTTTTGCTAATGTCCTTCCATACCATGTCAATGTGCCTTCGTTTGGTGAGTGGGGCTTTGTAGTGGGGAGTGACCGTGATATGAATAGAGATGAGTGGCAGTTAAATGTGGTTACGAAATTCCTCGACAGGGATGTGTTTGGAAATATATGGATCTTTGGTAAAGATATAGCGTATCGGGATCTGGAGCCGAGTACGATAGACAGGCCCAGGGTGCTGGATCTATACCTCAAAGGGTGGACGCACTGGAATTAACCCGATGGTTGATGTTTCCCAGAGTCAAAATTCAACGCTGAACCGCTTTTCTGCTGCACTCATCATGATCGGCCTGATATGGCTGCTCTTTATTCTTCAGCTTATCGGTATCATGCCTGATTTAATCCCGAGGCTATTACCAAGGCATATTTCCGGCCTGCCTGGAATATTGAGCATGCCTTTCCTGCATGGGAGTTTTGCACACCTGGTCTCAAACACAGTGCCGCTAGTGCTCTTTGCTGCATTGATCTCATTAAAAGGTAACCGGTATTTTTTGCAGGTAACACTATTCATAGTGATACTGTCTGGTGCCATGCTATGGCTCATGGGCAGGGGTGCATTTCATATCGGCGCCAGCGGCCTGATTTTTGGCTATTTTGGTTTTCTTTTGATGAGAACATATTATTCGCCGAGCATCGGCACAATAATCATCTCAACAGGTGTGCTGGTGTTTTACGGCGGTATTTTATACGGCGTACTGCCTCAGGGGGGTGGGATCTCGTGGGAGGGGCATCTATTCGGTTTTCTCTCCGGCGTGGCTGTGGCAAAATTAATTGGAGAGAAGGGAGTGTTATCTAGGCGCTGAACTTACTCGTCTGTTTTATGATATTTAATGCCCATTGCAGCATCAGTGAGCGATTTTCCTCGATCGACCATCATAACCTCTGAACGTTTAGCATCCAGTCCATTCTGAATAACGTGAAGCGCCTTTTCTGGCTCTCCGTTGCCGCATGTATAGAAATCTACTGAAGCGTAGCCGTATTCAGGCCATGTGTGAATCGAGAGATGGGACTCTTCAATAATTACGACACCCGTTACGCCCTGGGGTGAATATTGATGAAAGACAGATTGCACAATGGTCACATCTGCTGCTACAGCGGCCTCTTCAAGCAGGTTAGTGAGTAAAGCTCTATCTTCAAGTGCGTCGATATTGCAGCCAAATAGCTCAATTAACAGATGCTGGCTTTTAGTCTCCATTACAATAATTCACTGATAATCCAATACATTTGTTATTATACCATTTATTCACCTTTAGAAATTAAACTGAATAGTCATACCAACAAAATTGGCAGCTATCAGTGTAGGTTGTGATTACCACAGTTAATCACTGCTTTGTCTATGCCGCAGCTGTTTAGAATCTTTTTAGCGATAGACAGGTCTAGGCCGACAGTTAATATTGAGCCTGTTTTTGCAAAAGTCGGCTTACGACTTAGTCAATGTTCAAGCTATCAAGTAAATACCTCAACGGGTCAAAATACGACTATCAACTAATAATCGCTTAGAGCCTCAGTATCAAGCAGTCTTTAGAATATGATGAAAGCGGTTAGGCTATGCTTTTCAAACGCTGATAGTTTATGTTTTTGTGTATAAGCAAGCTAATCGAATATTTTGTAGGGAATCTCTGATGAAAGAAGGGTGGAAACCACCCTTCTTTAATATTGCTTTATATCGCGAACCTCCTTGCTTATCGATGCGCATGTTTTGCGTGAGTATCATGTCGATGGCTACTTTCAGCGGCGAGCTGTTGTGCGTCCTGATAGCTGTAATCGATCCATAAAGCAGCGAGTGCCAGGATACCTAATACGATCCCGGATACCACTGCGTTCACTGTGGCTGCCATGACGCCTGCAAATCCAAACAGCCATGGTGAGGCGACTAACAGTGCGGCTATTAACATGTTGATCCACTCTTCCCAGGGGAGGTGGTTGCTAAGGCCTAATTGTGCGGTGAGAAAAACCGCACAGCCGGTGGCAATCATCACAATACTTGCGCTGGTGACATCAAAAAAACCTAACACAAAAGGCGATGCCAGCAGCCAGGTTGCCATTAGTAGTTCTATTGGGTCGAGCCAGTTTTCAGCGGAGATATCTGAGTTAAACATGACGAACCTCCTTCAATAGTAAAAATAATAAGTGTTTTTCATTAAAGAAAATACTAAGGAAGTCTGTTTCGATGTTCAGTGATAAAGTCACCCAGCTAAAAAATATCAGTCGGATGGTGTTTAGCTGTTAAACGGTGCTCTCTGATCAGATGGCATACTTATTGTCATTGGGGTTATCGTGATGAGGTATTGCACAGGTGGTGGATTGTAATCTCAGGCGGGCAGTTGAGGCGTGCATCGACCACTGATGAGCCACTGCCGCGAGAGGTGTAGCCGACCATCTGGTGATATTTCCACTGCCCCGAACAGTAGGTGTGAGGGCAGGTGACATTGCAATAGATCGGCTTACCGCCTGGCAGGCAGATCTGGCCCCCGTGCGTGTGGCCACACAGCATCACATCGAAATCGGCATAGGCGGCATGTTTGTAGATTTCAGGCGTATGTGACAGCAGAATAGAGGGTGCATCTACTGGAATTTCATTGCACGCCTTTTCGATGTTGTCGGCACGAAAGTAATGAGGATCATCGATACCCGCGAGCCAGAGCGTGCTGTCGCCATGCCGGATGGCGACATGTTCATTCATGAGTAGCTGTATTCCCATTGCCTCAAGGTCTGACACCATCATGATGGAGTCGTGGTTGCCCAGTACGCTGTAAACAGGGGCCTTGATGTGTGGCCGCACCTTGCGCATGCCTGACATCGCGGCATGGTAGTCGCCGTAGGTTTTTGCGCGGTAGTCACCTGTGATGACACATAGATCGTAATCAACGGCATTGATTCTCTCGATCAGCGCATCGGGCACGCCGGGTGCGATATCGAGATGAGGATCGCTCAGGTGCAGTAGTCGGAACCCTTCAAGGGCTGCGGGCAGATGATAGATCGGCAGGGTGTTATGGGTGATTGCGATGTTGAGTACATTCGCCTGTGCCCGTTTATAGATCAATGTCAGCCGCAGGCTGTTACGGATGACGCTGTGCATCGTGGCCCAGTTTTCAATATTGAGCAACTTTAACCCCTGGCCGAAGATGCGTGCCTTGCGTTCGGTCTCGATGCCGAGGCGTTGTTTGAGATGCAGGTGCCCGACGCGCTTTTCTAGCAGCGCGCGCGTCTCTTGTTCGAGCTTGTCTGAATTGTTTTTTTGCATCGGTTCTGTTGTCGGCCCCTGAACGTGAGTCGAATTTAGACGGTCTCTAGATCTAATGTAACAATAAATCAGAGATTCCTTAAGGAAATGTTTACTTGTTAGTAGTCGTGCTGCCTTCGGTTTACTTTTTTTCTTCTTCCACCTCTTTTTCCATTTGGCTACGTCTGTAAGTGATACGTGCTGTGGTCGAGGTGTCTGAGGGCTTAGTATGATCAAGGGCAATGCCAAGTTGTTCTATGCCAACGTGAGTCAATCCCATCAGGTAATAGTGTTCCGCCAGTGCTTCATGTGAGGCAGGCAGATGGTTGTTAAGGTGTTCGGCTTGCGCCAGTAATTTATAAAGCTGTGGATTTGATGGGTGACGTCTCAGGTGTTCGTGCAATAGTGCGCTGGCCTTTGCGGCATCCCCCTGTTTGATGAGTACCATACCATAGAGGGATGACAGTGCATGATGGTGAGGGAAAATTTTCAGGTTCTCTTCGCAGATCGTTGCTGCATGTGTGAGATCGCCAGCTGAGAAGGCGATGTTGGCCGCGGTTATCTGGTAATTGACTCGTTCAGGTTCCTGTTTGATGAGCATTTTAATCTGCGTCATTGCCTGCTCATATTTTCCTGCCTTTGCAAGGCTCAATGCGTAGCCGTAGCGTGCGATATCCTGTTGTTGAGCGGATGCCTTTTCCAGTTGCTGTCTGAAATGTGCGATGTTCTGGCCACTGTCGCTACTACTCAACACCTGTAGTTTGGTTTTGATCAACTGGTAATTTGTTTGATCATAATGCTTTGCCGCTGGGTATTGAGCGGCGCGGTTGCGTGTGTCCGAGACTCGCGATAGCGTGAGCGGGTGAGTGCGCAGGAATTCCAGGCTCTGACTTTCACTGCCCCTGCTGTTACGGTAGAGACGTTCAAAAAAACTGGGCATCCCCTGAGGGTCAAAATTACTCGATGCGAGCAGTGACATACCAAGGCGGTCGGCCTCTTTTTCATTCTGACGGGTGAAGTTGATGCGTTGTTGAGTGCTGCTGGCAAGGGCGGTGGCGATCGCGGCGCTGCCCAGTTGTGAGTCCTGACTGGCGAGGATAATTGCGGCAATGATCGCAGCGGCGGTCGGCACGCTGCTTTGCGAGGCTGATTCAAAGGCGCGCGCCAAATGGCGTTGTGTTACATGTGCAATCTCATGTGCCATCACCGAGGCAAGCTCGCTCTCTGTCTCTGATGTCATGATCAGGCCGGTATTGATGCCGATGTGGCCGCCGGGGCCGGCGAAGGCGTTGATGCTTGTGTCATTGACGACGAAGAACGTGAAGCGTTGCTGGCTATTGCTGTTCGTGGTCAGGCGTTCACCAAGCGAGGTGATGTAGCTTTCGATCTCGGGATCGTAGGCAATGCTGAGTGCGCCGCGAAGATTACGCATAAATGCTGCGCCGAGGCGATTTTCTTCTGCCAGTGACAGTACGGACTCTGAGGTGTCGCCAATGTCTGGCAGTTCAATCGACTGGACGGTGGGCAGCCACAGCAGCAGTGAGAGGAATAGCGCGCAACACTGTTGCACGCGTGATTTTACCTTGTGTCTGTCAGGATAACTGCGCAAGCTTTGGTCTGCTCTCGGGAGGTTGGGTTTGACGTTCGATCACTTCCTTAAGGAACGGGCCGGTGACCGATGCGGGATTGTTGGCAATCTCCACTGGCGTGCCGGTGGCGACAATGAAACCACCTTTATCACCGCCTTCGGGGCCGAGATCGATGATCCAGTCTGCGGTCTTGATGACATCCAGGTTATGTTCGATCACCACGATGGTGTTACCCTGGTCACGCAGGCGATGCAGTACTTTCAGCAGCTGTCTGGTGTCGTGAAAGTGCAGCCCGGTGGTGGGCTCATCGAGGATATAGAGTGTACTGCCGGTGCCACGCTTGGAGAGTTCACGTGATAATTTAACGCGTTGTGCCTCACCGCCGGAGAGCGTGGTCGCATTTTGCCCCAGTTCGATATAAGAGAGGCCGACGTCGATCAGTGTCTGCAGCTTGCGTGCAATCACCGGTACCGCACTGAAAAACTCATGCGCCTCGTCGATCGGCATCCCCAGCACTTCGTGGATGTTTTTACCCTTGTATTTCACCTCCAGCGTCTCGCGATTGTAGCGCTTGTTTTTACACACATCGCACGGCACATAGGTGTCGGGCAGAAAGTGCATCTCTATCTTGATGGCGCCGTCGCCCTGGCACGCCTCACAGCGCCCGCCCTTGACGTTAAAACTGAAGCGTCCCGGTGTATAGCCGCGTGAACGCGCCTCCTGGGTGCCGGCAAAGAGCTCGCGAATCGGAGTGAAGAGGCCGGTGTAGGTGGCCGGGTTAGAGCGCGGGGTGCGCCCGATCGGACTCTGGTCGATGTTGATCACCTTGTCGAACTGATCCAGTCCTTCGATTTTGTCACATGGTGCCGGGTCATGGCTGCCTTCATTGATCGCCAGTGCGGCGTGGCTATAAAGCGTGTCGTTGATCAGTGTTGATTTACCCGAGCCCGAGACGCCGGTGATGCAGCACATCAGACCCAGCGGGATAGCGACATCGACCGACTTGAGGTTGTTACCGCTGGCACCAAATATTTTTAACTGTCGCTCAGGATCGTTGGGTACAGTCTGTGCCGGTATGTCGATAAATTGCGCACCGGTAAGGTATTGACCGGTCAGCGAAGCGGAGGCATTCATGATGTCCGCGGGTGTCCCCTGGGCAATGATCTCGCCGCCATGGGTACCGGCGCCGGGGCCGATATCCAGCACATGATCGGCAGCGCGGATCGCATCTTCATCATGTTCAACCACGATGACGGTGTTGCCGAGGTCACGCAGGTAGGTGAGTGTCTGTAACAGGCGGTCGTTATCGCGCTGGTGCAGCCCGATCGAGGGTTCGTCGAGGACGTACATCACCCCGACAAGGC
>CALZMY010000034.1 GCA_945788675.1 uncultured Gammaproteobacteria bacterium
CTTTGTTATCTAATGACATACGATCCTGCCTGGAGTTTTAAAATACCAATCGATCTTGTTTGATTAAGCGAGCTAATATAGTGATGCTGTAATACCCATGCCTTATACCCTGTAATCAGAGGTTTCTTTATTTGGCCTTTGGCCTCATCTTCCCGCTTTGTCTATAAGTATTTGTCTGCGGCGCAGGCTTTTCAGCAATCGATAATTCGTTACCTGATATTTTTATCTCTGCTGAAGAGCTGAATACATTGGTTAGTGCAATGGGGATGAGTAATTTATATTTCGCATCTTTATACTGCAAAAACTCTGCAAAAAGTCCTACATATTGTGTTTCATTGCTGAGAACAAAGTTGACCTCGCGCGTTTCGCCCGGCTGCATATGTTTTAGTTGTTGTTTGTCAATCATATCTGCGCCAAGCACCTCGGCATCTCGTTCGAAAATGTCGATGAAGTTTGCCTTATTGAACATATCAGCAGACTTCAGTTCATACATTCTAACGATCAGTGGTGACGGGATATTTTGCTCATCAGAATTCGCATCTGCACCCACAAGAAAGTCAAGCTTGAGGTCGGTATCGAGATTCAGCATCCCTCCGACTTTTGTATTCATGGTCGTACAAGAGATGTTCATTAAAAGCGCAAGGCTAATCAGCACGAATTTAGTAATGTATGATAAGTGCATAGCACCCCCTTCAACGTAATATTTAAGACCAGTTTTTTATAGAGACCCTGGCACGATTGTTCTTTTGTTTTCTGGCCGCATTACAAACAGACTCAATGGCTCACTTTTCTGTTCGTATATAGGTCTCTTGTCATTTATTTTGTTTTCTTGCAGCGACCAGACGCTGCATCTGTTCTTCATATGCCTGCACAAAATCATAGCCAAACAGATGCTGGAAGGAGTTATCCAGGTTTGCCGTCAGTTCAGCATGATATTCTTTATATGACTCCCAGTGTTTTCTTTTTTTACCGAGCTGGATGACACCGGTTTTTTTATATTTTTCAAATTGTTTTTCAAGCGTTTCCGGGTCAAGCCGTTCCAGCATGCCACGAAAGGCAGCCTGCATGCCGGCGAGGACGGCCACCTGATGTTCAGAAATGCCCTGGAACCCCTCTCGAAGCGCTTCAACGGGTTCCTTATAGGCGTTATTTTCTTTAATGAACATGTTCTCCATCGCATCATCAATGTTTGCTGAAAACTTTAACGGATTATTCTCGACCGGCTGAATCGTGGTGACATTAATTCTGAACTCTTCTTTGATTTTTTTCCTGAAACTCAAAGCCTGCATCATTCCTTCCATGGTTTCCCGTACCAGTTGACCCGCAATCTCATTAATCTGAACAATTTTATTGTCGTCTAAATGCCACTTGGATAGCCCCATTGAATCGATTAATGTTTTATCCTGCAAGGTAACTGTTCGCGTAGACTGGCGATGGCTACTGCTATTTTCCATCTTCTGCTGTTTGATAGTGCTCTTGAGCATCGCAAGTTCGGCGACTAATTGTTTATTCTTATTCTCAAGTGCCAGATACTTATTTTGCAGCTTTGACAGGGCGTCCGAATTATTAGCCGTGATACTGGCTGCAGCAGCATGGTTTGAGTTGTCGCTTGGCTGGCCTGACAGGTCATCATCGTCCCAGTTATCAGGGATTATGCCATTGTCAATGTTCGCCGCTGGCCAGTCGATTGAGTCGTTGATGACATCGCCATTATCGGCAAAACTATTGCTGAAAAACTGATCTTCCCTGGCGGGGGTATGATGATTCGCGCTTGCTTTGTCTAGCACCGCTAAGGGATCAGTCTCCATCTGATCGAGATCAGAGGTGGCATCTGATAACGGTACATATTCATTTGCTGGGGAAGCGAATGGGTCATTGAGTGAAAATGGTTGTGCCTCGAGGCTGCCGCTTTCAGAGCCGCTCATGCCCGGAAATGGTCCTTGATCCATCGGCTGGCTCAAAAGCCCATCATAATTATCCCCAGCAGCGCGAATATCGATGGCAAATTCATAATCACTAATGGAGAATCGATCACCCTCATTAAGCTCGATGACATTTCCATTACCAAGCGGTTCCATTGATCCATTAATAAATGTTCCATTGGTACTTAAATCGGTCAGGGTATATTGGCCATTTTCATAATCAATCCGAGCATGAGTGGAAGACATGTATTTATCCGGGTCCTCTAATGCCCAGGTGTTATTCGCCCCACGACCGATAGTGCCGCCATCTTCAGTAAATGTGTGGCCAGGATTGGCATTATTCACATTATCGGGTGATTTAACTATTGTTACATCAATGGGCATATATTTGAATCCTGAGATATCTCTTAATCTTTCATTCGAGGTTCTTGCGCCTCAGATACGCATCCTGGCGATGTGTAGGAACCTCTGATTAATTCATGAACGGTAGTGATGAGTCCAAAATATCCAACTGCTGCGTTGCTAATCTTAGCAATAGGCCCGCTATTCTTTGCAATTAGCGCCTTGCATTTGAATATTTTGACTCTCATTTCCATCCGCCCAGAATTAATCAGAGGTTCCTTTACCTATTATAAGGAGTAACGATGCGAATGGGCCCAAAATTTGACCGCATGGGTACGTATACTCTCCGTTTTACTCCAGTTGCAATATTGTCAGGCATCACGGTAATGATTTTGTTATCGCTATATTAAACTGTCGATATGCTCGATTGAAGGCTGTTATTATTTCATACTTTATATAAAACTGGCTAAAAAGGTAGCACTTGTTATTAGTACAATGAGCCCGTTTCATCTAAAAGCATGTCAGATGTAGCTTTAAGAGCCCTGCTGGCGAGCCATCAAAACCTGGTCAGAGGCGATTGGCACTGACTTAAGTCCTTTATTAAATAAACACCAGAAGATTAGCTCGTCATTCCGGCGTTATTTTGGCCGGAATCCATATATTAAATGCTGGATTCTGGCTAAAAGCCTGCCAGAATGACGGGAAAGCCCTTAAGTAAGTGCCATTCTGATCAGAGGCAGATGATGCCCTCAATCGCATCGCTTGGCAGGTCAAGCTGGAGGTTTGGTAATGATTGGTAAACAAGTGTTATATATTCATATTTACAGATATTTATTTTTTAGATATGCTGAACTGATTGTTTTTTAATTGATCAGGTGTCTGCCTCATTTGAGCGTCGACGCGTGAGCGAGGTGATGAGGGCGTTCGAGGCCTAAGGAGTCACTTGAAAACAGTGGATTGAGCCATGGATGGGTCAATTCTTTAACGAGTATGCGGCACGCTGGAATACAAGGCTGTTGCTGTGCTCCTATAAAAGATACTCAGGGATGAGGTGGATAACATGTTTTTTCGGAAAGCAGGGTCACTGAGCGGCAGCCTTTCGCAAGTTAAGCGTTTGTCTGAGTCAATTTCGAAGACATGAATTCGTGCATCCACCCTTATGTCATTCAGGACAATTTTCGGCGCCATTACCGACTTCATCTACTGGGTGACGCATCCATTCACAGCACTATTGAGCCGGAGCGTTTCTCGGACCCGGTACTGACTGAGCATTTTGTTCGCCATCTGCGTGTGCCGCTGGGGTATTGGCAGCGGATGTTATTACGCACCCCTGCGCGTAGCTTTGACCCAAATGTCACGATCGAAGCGCGAATCAGCCAGCTTTTGATGCAAGGGGTACTCAAGCTCTATCCCATAAAGCACTTAAATAATAGGCCGGATGTCGCCTCAGCGATAAAATCATATCCAGCGATAGCGGCCGGGAAAGAACTGAGATATCAACTGGTTCCAGTGAGTGTGTTATTGGTCTCATCGACCACCAATAGCAAAACGTTCGACAACCAGGCGCAGGCAGTGAGTTTCCTGACTAGCCTGAATCTGGATGATGCTCAACTGAATGCCCTGGTCGAAGAAGTGGATATGCCCAGGGTAAGCGATGGACAAAACATTGATAAGCGGATAGCTATCATGGCTCAGGCTCTGCTGGACCGTAAAGTTGTCGTGCTTGTTCAGCAACAACCGGTCACACGATCACCTGAAAGTAGTATCGAGGGAGTGCCTGC
>CALZMY010000035.1 GCA_945788675.1 uncultured Gammaproteobacteria bacterium
AAGTCACTGGCTCAAACTTCGTTACGGCTGGGATACGTTAAACAATGGCTGGAATCAGTGGGTCATCGGATATGACTCACTGAAACAGTCACAGCTACTTTCACGCTTCGGCATCGACTCAATTAAGCAGATGACTGTGATAATGGCCATTACGATCATCGCAGCGCTGACGATACTACTGCTGTTCTTTATCCATCGCGACAGAAAACGGTTCGATTCCATTTCATTGGCCTACCATCGATTCTGCAAAAAAATTTCGGCCATCGGTATCCAGCGGCAATCGTCTGAAGGGCCTGTCGATTTTGCACAACGCATCATTAAACAGCGGCCTGATCTTGAAGCGCAGATATTGCAGATTAGTGATCTCTATATTGCACTTAAATATCGTCCGCGTCATACTCAGCAACAGCTCAAACATTTGCAACAGCAGGTCCGACGACTAAAAGTTTAATCCATTTCGAAATTAAGGTGGCAATAATGACGGCAGGCAGAACACCAAAACTCGAACAAATTAGCGCTGGCGATAACTTCAAGGGCGAAGTGGTCTCGATGCTTGAGAACAACAACATGTTCACCGATTTTAATCGCACTGAACTACTCACCCTCGCTGACTATTGCCAGGCCTACCTTGCTCCCATCGGGACCATCGTTTTTAACGAAGGCGAACAATCGAGTTACCTCTGCTTGCTGGTAGAAGGAAAACTCAGCGTATATAAAGATGCCGACGGCGAAAAGAGCAAAAAACTGGTCGACGTGCGCCCCGGCAAGACGATTGGTGAAATGTCAGTCATCGATGGCCTGCCCTATTCTGCCACAGTGAAGGCAACCGATGCGTCAAAACTAATCCTGATCACTAAAGAGAATTTTGCCAAAATTGGCGAAGATCACCCTCGTCTCGGGGTCAAAATTCTGTGGAAATTCTCCCAGCTGCTAAGCCTGCGCCTGCGCCAGACCAGCGGAAAGCTGATTGACCTGCTCTAGGTCGCTGTCTCGTGCTAGCATGTGATTAATTTCACATTCTTTCCTGACTGCATTGCCCTCAGACAACAATAAACGATAATATTGGCTCTGCATTTTTTAACCCCCCTCGGAGAAGTTTCATGCGTAAAATAATTTCAGGCCTCGCGCTTTCCAGTGCGTTGATATTCACTGTATCTGCCAATGCCGCTGAGCACGTCATCAAGATGCTTGATACTGGCACGGATGGCAATATCATGGTATTTGAACCCCCCTTTGTTAAAGCCAAAAAAGGCGATACCATCAAGTTTATCGCGACTGATGCTGGTCACAACAATATCTCACGCCATGTGCCAGAGGGCGCCAAAAACTGGAAGGGCGAAGTGAGTCATGATGTCACCATCACTGTCGATGAAGAAGGTGTCTACCTCTATGAGTGCGATCTGCACAAGTTTCTCGGCATGGTCGGTGTCATTCAGGTTGGCGAAGCGAAAAACCTTGCAGCCGCCAAAGCCGCTGCAGGTAAAGTCACTGCAGGGATGGCGATGGGTGCTGAGCGTATGACCAAATATCTTTCAAACGTTAAATAGTAAAGGAATCCCACAACAAAGTTGGCATACCCTTTCGTACTAGCCTCCCCCTTTGAAAAAGGGGGATTGAGAGGGATTTAAAAAGGGCTGTGCTATACACGCTCCCAGGATGCTCTTCACTAAAGAGGGGGAGGCGTGACTACTCACCCCAGCGCGGTAGCAGGCTGTGTTCAATCTCCAGATGATCAAGGATACGGGCCACAATAAAATCAACAAGATCATCAATCGTTTCAGGCTCCTGATAAAAACCAGGATTGGCGGGCAGTATCGTCACACCCAGACGCGCCAGTTTAAGCATGTTTTCCAGGTGAATGGCAGATAGCGGTGTCTCACGATGCACCAGAATCAGTTTACGCTGCTCCTTGATTGCCACATCGGCGGCACGCTCCATCAATGAACTGCTGGCACCCGTTGCCACCGCCGACAGCATCGCACTGGTACAGGGGCAAACCACCATCGCACGCGAAGCACCAGAACCACTCGCCACCGGTGATGACCACTGTTCCTTGCCATAGACCTTCAACTGCCCTGGTTGCGCATTGTATAGCTCGGTAAAAAAGGCCTGCATCTCTTTGGGGCTACCGGGCACCTTCAATTCCGTCTCCATCGCCAGCACCACCTGCGCCGGAGATGAAACCATCAAATAGACTTGCTCGTCAGCATCTAGCAGACACTGTAGCAGTCGCAATCCATATTGCGCACCCGAAGCACCGGTCATCGCCAACGTAATGCTATCGCGACTCATTTTGCCTCCAGTGCATCAATCAATTTCTGGTGAATATCGCCAAAAGCACCGTTACTCATCACCAGTACGTGAGTACCTCCATGTGCCTGACTTACAACCTCATCGACGATGGCTCCGATATTGTCAAACACCCGCGCGTGATCACCGATCCCATTAGCGATCGCTTCCATCGACCAGTCGATCCCGGTCGGTTGATAGAGCATCACATCATCGGCCCTGGCAAAAGCAGCGGCAAGCGTCTCTCTATGCACCCCCATCTGCATCGTATTCGAACGAGGCTCCAGTATGGCGATGATGCGTTCACTGCCGACCTGTCGGCGCAAGCCATCCAGTGTCATCGTGATTGCCGTGGGGTGATGAGCAAAGTCATCATAGATATGCACACCTCTTACCTCGGCACGTTTTTCCATACGTCGTTTTACATTCTGGAATTCAGCCAGCGCGTCGATCGCATGTGCCACCATCACCCCGGCGTGACGCGCCGCGGCAATCGCCGCAAGTCCATTATTGATGTTATGTTGCCCCATCAAGTCCCATGCTACTCGCCCCTGCAACTCCCCCTTAAAACAGACATCAAAACTACCGCCATCCGCAGACAGGTTGTGCGCCGACCAGCCAGACTGTGCGGAAAAATGTTCGACCGGTGTCCAGCACCCCTGCTCCAGCACATCTTTGATATTGCCATCATCGCCAGGAGCGACGATCAAACCATTCTGCGGTACAGTGCGCACAAGGTGATGGAACTGACGTTTAATCGCATCGAGGTCATCAAAAATATCGGCGTGATCAAACTCAAGATTGTTCAAAATCAGTGTGCGTGATTGATAGTGAATAAACTTGGAACGCTTATCAAAAAAGGCAGAGTCATACTCATCGGCCTCCAC
>CALZMY010000036.1 GCA_945788675.1 uncultured Gammaproteobacteria bacterium
CGAAATTAGTCTGAGGCAGATTCGTACTGGCTGGCGTGATAATGAATCCATCGAAGTGCTGGCAGGTCTGGATGAGGGTGAACTGGTTGCCCTTGACCCGATTGCTGCCGGCATTGCACTCAAGCAGTAATAGAAAGGCACCGCGATGAGCAAGGATAAGCTGGGTATCTCGGGTGCAATCGCAGAAAAGTTTCTGCGTAATGAATTGACACCACTGCTGGCATTAGTCGGAATCTTGATGGGTCTCTTTGCGGTGCTGGTGACACCGCGCGAAGAAGAACCTCAAATCGAAGTCACCTTTGCCAATGTCTTTATCCCTTATCCAGGTGCGACAGCCGTTGAAGTGGAACACCTGGTCAGCACACCCGCAGAGCAGGTGTTGTCGGAAATAAGAGGGGTGGAGCATGTCTATTCTGTTTCACGCCCCGGCATGTCGGTACTCACTGTTCAGTTCGAAGTCGGTGAAGACCGCACCCAGAGTATTGTCAATCTCTATAATCAGATCTACTCCAATGAAGACTGGTTGCCACCGGGACTGGGCGTGGGGCGTGCCATCGTCAAACCCAAGGGGATCGATGATGTGCCCATCGTCAGCCTGACCCTGTGGACACAGGATACAGCCAGGGCCGGCTATGAACTGCAACAGGTTGGCCACACCATCGAGTCCGAACTGAAGCGAGTACCCGGCACGCGCGATATCTATACCATTGGCGGGCCGGATCAGGTAGTCCATATTCTGCTCGATCCACAGCGCATGGCCGGTTATAACATCGCCTTTGACGATCTACGTACCGCCTTAATGACCGCCAATGCCACTCGTGACGCAGGTGCATTAGTCAGCAACAATCGCGAAATCGAAATCCAGGCGGGCAGCTTTCTGACGACAGCGGCAGAGGTTTCAACACTGGTCATTGGTCTACATAACGGCTCACCCGTTTATCTGAATGATGTGGCCGACGTGTCACTTGGCCCGGATCAGCCCGAACAGTTTGTCTGGTTTGGTCACGGCGCGGCATCCACTCACACTACCAGGGGCGAATTTCCGGCAGTCACCATCGCCATTGCCAAACAGCCGGGCACCAATGCCGCCGCCATTGCGGAACGGGTGATCGAACGGGTTGAGCAGATCCGCGGGGTATTTATACCCGACGGGATCGAGGTAAGTGTGACGCGAAATTACGGTGCGACCGCAACTGACAAGGCGATGACCCTGATTAAAAAACTGACCTTCGCCACCGCTTCAGTGGTATTACTGGTGTTTTTCGCCCTTGGCAGGCGCGAGGCGCTGATCGTCGGCACCGCAGTGGTCATTACATTAATGATAACCCTGTTCGCATCATGGGCCTGGGGCTTCACCCTTAATCGCGTTTCGCTGTTTGCGCTGATCTTTTCGATCGGGATACTGGTGGATGACGCCATCGTCGTGGTCGAAAATATTCATCGTCACAAACAGATGAGCGACAAGCGGTTGTTAGCAGTCATCCCGCAGGCGGTCGATGAAGTGGGTGGGCCGACGATCCTGGCGACCTTTACCGTCATTGCAGCCCTGTTGCCGATGGCCTTTGTCTCCGGCCTGATGGGGCCCTACATGAGTCCGATCCCGATCAATGCCAGTATGGGGATGTTCATTTCGTTGGCGGTGGCCTTTGTTGTCACGCCGTGGTTGACCTATAAGGTCTTCAGCAGGCGTGATGAAAAGCGTGAGCAACATCAGGAACAGAACGATCATCGCCTTTATGGCCTTTTCAAACGCATCGTTGGGCCATTCCTGGCGGGCGGTTCAGGTCGCGCTCGGCGCTGGGGGCTATTTGGTGGCGTGATACTGTTGATCATGGTTGCGGTCAGCCTGGTCTTTTTTAAACTGGTCATCCTCAAGATGTTACCGTTCGACAATAAGTCGGAATTTCAGGTGATCGTCGACATGCCTGAAGGCAGCACTGTCGAACAGACCAATCGAGTATTGCAGGCGTTAGGGAAACACATCGCTACCGTGCCTGAAGTGACCGACTATCAGGTCTATGCAGGCACTGCCGCACCGATCAATTTCAATGGTCTGGTACGGCAGTACTATCTGCGTAGCGGCGCAAATGTGGGTGATATCCAGGTCAACCTGGTTCATCGAACTGAACGTGATCGCAAGAGTCATGAGATAGCCCTGTCGGTGCGTCAACCGCTGCAGCAGATCGGTCAACGTTTCGATGCCAACATCAAAATCGTTGAAGTGCCGCCGGGTCCGCCGGTACAGGCACCCCTGGTGGCCGAGGTGTATGGCCTCGACTACCAGGGCCAGATCAAAGTCGCTAAACAGGTGCGTGACATTTTTGAAAAAACCGACGAAGTGGTCGATGTGGACGACAGTGTCGAACACCGCGCACCACGACTGATCGTTGAAGTCGATCGACACAAGGCAGCGCTACTGGGCGTGACACAACAAACCGTCATCGCTGCATTGAACACCGCGATTGGTGGCGAAGATATCGGCTACCTGCACGGCACCACCAATAAGTATGCGATGCCGTTACGCGTCGAACTGCCAGTGGCAAGGAAGGCCGATGCCAATATCATCCTTGACCTGGAAGTGCGTAGTCAAACTGGGGCGTTAGTGCGGCTGTCAGAAATCGTGTCTGTGATCGACAGCGAACGCGAATACACCATCTATCATAAGGATCTGTTGCCGGTAGTATTCGTCACCGGTGATGTCGCGGGCAAAACCGACAGTCCGCTGTATGGCATGTTCGATATTTTAAGCACGTTAAGTGACACACCGGTGCATGGCGATAACGTACTCGATCAAACGCTATTGAGTCAGCCCGAAAACCCCTATCGTTATAGCCTCAAGTGGGATGGCGAGTGGCAGATCACCTATGAGACCTTCCGTGACATGGGCATCGCCTATGGCGTCGGCATGATCCTGATTTACCTGCTGGTAGTGGCCCAGTTCCGTTCCTATCTGGTACCGCTGATCATCATGACACCCATCCCGTTGACCATCATCGGCGTCATGCCGGGTCACGCGCTGCTCGGTGCCAACTTCACCGCCACTTCGATGATCGGCATGATTGCGCTGGCTGGCATCATCGTTCGCAACTCGATTTTGTTAGTGGACTTTATTAACAAAACCGTGTCCGCTGGCGCACCATTTGAAGAGGCGGTGATTCGTGCCGGTGCGGTACGCGCCAAACCGATTGTGTTAACCGCACTGGCAGCGATGATCGGCGCCATTTTCATTCTCGATGACCCGATCTTCAACGGGCTTGCTATCTCACTGATCTTCGGTATCTTCGTCTCTACCCTACTGACACTATTGGTGATCCCGGTGATGTATTACGCCTTTATGCGTAATAGATAGTTAAAAAGCATTCAAGCCACCGACTGTTCCTCAGCGACTTGCACACCATCGCGATTCAATGCCGAGATCACCGCTTTCAGTGATGCACTCACGGTATCGTGATCGAGTGCGGCACCGCTGATGCGTCTGCCCGCCACCTCCAGCTGTACATAGGCAATCGCCTCGGCATCGGTGCCCTCTTCCAGCGCGTGTTCGCTATAATCGGTCACCTTGAGTGACTGGCCGCTGTGACGACTCCAGGCATCGATAAATGCGGAAATCGCCCCTTCACCTTCGCCATTGATCGCCTGCGCAATGCCTTGCGTGTTGATATGCACATCAATCGTATCGCGTGAACCATTATTATCAAGTTGATATCCGGTCAACGTCACTGGTGACCGGTCTTTCACAAAGTGATCAACAAAAAGCTGGTAGATTGTCTTTCCATCGACCACGCCCCCCTGCGCCTCACTCACCTGCTGCACCAACACAGCCAGCTCCCCCTGCATCCAGCGCGGCAAGTTGAGACCGTAGTCACGCTCCAGCACAAAGGCGACGCCTCCCTTGCCGGACTGACTGTTGACGCGAATGATCGCACGGTAGTCACGCCCCAGGTCTGCGGGATCGATCGGCAAATAGGCCACCTGCCACGGCTCGTTACCACGCTGCTGGCGCAGACATTTTCGAATCGCATCCTGATGACTACCGGAGAAGGCGGTATAGACCAATTCACCGATCCACGGGTGGCGTGGATTCACTGGAAGTTGCGTGCACTCGGTGGCGACGCGAATGATCTCGTCCGGGTTTGACAGATCCAGTTCAGGATCGATCCCCTGGCTATAGAGGTTCATCGCCATCGTGATCACATCCATGTTGCCGGTGCGTTCACCATTGCCGAGTAAAGTACCCTCGACACGATCGGCCCCGGCCATCAATCCTAATTCGGCAGCAGCGACGGCGCAACCGCGATCATTGTGGGTATGCAGCGAAACAATAATGCTGTCGCGTCGGCTGATGTGGGTACAGAAATACTCCACCTGATCGGCAAACAGATTAGGTGTCGCTGACTCGACCGTTGCAGGCAAATTGATAATGCATTTATTCACTGGGGTCGGCCGCCACACATCAAGCACCGCCTCGCACACCTCTATCGCATAATCCATCTCGGTGTTGGTAAAACTTTCCGGCGAATACTGGAACTGCCATTGGGTCTCGGGATAGTTGCCTGCCTGCTCTTTCACCCACTCGGCACCGCACACCGCAATGTTGGTTACACCGTCACGCTCCATGCCGAAGACTCGTTCACGCTGCACCGTAGAGGTTGAGTTGTAAACATGCACAATGGCTCGTCTGACGCCTTTCAATGCCTCGAAAGTTCTGGCGATCAACGCCTCGCGCGCCTGCACCAGGACCTGCACCTGCACGTCATCAGGTATCTGATCTTCTTCAACTAACCAGCGTGCAAAGTCATAATCGGCCTGGCTCGCAGCGGGAAAACCGATCTCGATCTGTTTAAAACCGAGCTTCAACAGCAACGCCCACATCCTGCGCTTCTGCGCCACGTTCATCGGTTCAAGCAACGCCTGATTGCCATCACGCAGATCGACACTGGCCCAGGTGGGCGCCTGTTCGATACGACGAGATGGCCATTGGCGGTCGCTGATCGGCACTGCCGGGGCCGCCCGGTATTTACGGTGATCAAAGCGCTTCACTATCGACTCCTGCTGATTCATTACGCGCATCACTCTTTGCGCTGATAGACAGGAGAAATAATAAACCAATTAACAAGGAGTTATCTTGCTAATATTTCAAATATAAGCCACTATATAGCAATATTATTTCAATATACTCGAATTAATTAGCATAAATACAGTTCTCCACCATTAGTCAGAGATCAGCCATGCCCCTAGACCGCTACGACCAACAGATTTTGAAGATCCTGCAACAGGATGGACACATCAGTAATCAGGCACTCTCCGAACGCATCGGGCTGTCACCTTCGCCCTGTCTGCGCCGTGTCAAGGCGATGGAAGAGTGCGGCCTGATCGAAGGCTACCGCGCCATGGTCGATGCGAAGCAACTGGGGCTAACGCTAATGGCGCTGATCCATATCTCGATGGACCAACACACCCCGGAACGGTTCGCCAATTTTGAGAAACAGATCAGTCAGCTGGAGGAAGTCCTCGAGTGTCTACTGATCACCGGCCAGGCCGCCGACTACCAGCTCAAAGTGGTGGTGAAAGATATGGATGCCTTTCAGATGCTGCTGCTTAACAAGATCACCCGCATCGATGGGGTCAGCGGTGTGCATTCGAGCTTTGTATTACGCAAGGTGGTGGATAGAACGGCGCTGCCGCTGGGTGACAGTTAAGTGTTGTCTACAGCGCTAGCACCATCGCCACCACTTGGAATCCTTTACAAAACCAGGGAGCATAGAGATGAATGATGTGACCGCGTTAAACAATCAATTTGGCATTGGCAAAGCACTGATATTTGAAACAGCCTCGAGTGGGCAGACTATCGCCACTATCAATAACGAACAGGCCAGTGC
>CALZMY010000037.1 GCA_945788675.1 uncultured Gammaproteobacteria bacterium
GGGGCAGAAAGAGATCGCCAAGCCTGATTATGGTTATCAGAATAACGGTTTCTTTTTGATGATGGATCCGACCTATGCCAAACAGGTGTATGCCGATGACGCCTTTCCACAGTTGCGACCACGGCCTGGCGAAATGGGCTTTAAAGAGCTTGGCTATAATGTTACCCCTGCTTCTACTATCCATCATGATGGGCGTGACTGGGTGAATGGCTGGCGTAAAGATAAAACGTTAAAAGAGAAATTCACTACATTGATCACGGAGCCACCGACACGCAGCAGCGATGGCGATGTTTCAGAAATGTTGCGCCAGGATGAATCGGTTCTGCAGATGCTGCAACGCATCAGCCATGATATTTCTGCGCAAACTAAGCATGATGATCATCTCAAACATTTCGAACAACTGCACCGGCTGTTTCGTAGTGGTGTTGCACCGGATGTTACCAATGGAGTGTTTCAGGGGCGTGGGGAGCGGGGCTATAACGTGCGCCTTGAAGGCAGTAAAGTGCATGACTGGTATGGCGAGGCGGAGGTCGCTGAAGGTTTTGATTATTACCACGGTGCGACACTGAACCTGCATTACGGCTTTGGTGAAACCTTCTGCCCTGACCCGGAAGCCGAGCAGAAGCCTGCCTCTTTGATTCCAACGGTACTGGCCAATCTATTGCACGGAGGTCATTCTCGTGGCCCCAATATAATGAATACGGTCTGGCATAGTATTGGTAAACAGATCTTTCCGTGGGCGGGCAAGTCGTTTGAAAAAATTGCACCGCGTAAATTGAGTATGCTGCTGGATGAAAGTAATGACCTCGCCAGGCGTTATCCTGCGCGGGTGGCTGAACTGAAACGTCACCTCGCCAGCGCACCTCACTACTCACTGGTCAAAAAAAATCGAGATAACTACTGGGGTAAAGCGGGTCAATTTGCAGATCACCTCGCCAGTGGCAGCTGGGACCATGGCATGAGTGATGAAGACAAGGCGTTCTGGGAAGAGGAAGCCGCTGAGCGTTGGGTGATGGGCTATAACCTGCAAGATAAACGCGTTGTGGTGGCCGATGCACTAATGAAAATTGCTGATATGAACTATCGTATTCCGGAGCCAAAATTGCAGCAGGCATCAGAGGAGAGTGGTTCTCCTTTTGTGAGACAGGGTTACTGTTTTCTGGGCAGTGCTGATCAGGCATCTATTCTACCGATTAATAATAGTGATGAGTCACGCAAGCGCGTGTTCCAGTTCCACTACCGTTATCCCATGATCGGTGGCGCGATGCCGATTGGTTACTGCCTGGATGAGCTGGTGGAGATCGCTGATGGACTGTTTCTTGGGCAGTTAATCTACTCTACTGCGCTGGATGTGCCATTTCACTCCTCGGTCGATGCAAGTGAATATCAATACCAGTTGTTTGGTTATTTTTTATTACTGGATGATGAGTGGGAACGACATCGTCAGGCGATCCAGTTAGATACATTGGATAAATAAAGAATGGATAGCAGATTAATAGAAAGAGGAGGAGATAGCCATGAATAATCCTCAACTACATATGGGTGGGGTACGTGTTGGACTGGAAGAAGAGCATCATTTTCTATCCGCTGAAAATAGCACAACACGCACGTTTCCAATACCCAACGAAACGCCACAGCGTATTAAGACAATCAATGATCTGGCTTTGAGCCAGATCACGCTTGAGCAATATCCAGTAGTAAAGGAGTGGCGTGAAAAACTATTTGCGGCGGAGGGACAGCCGGAGATCTGCGATGAGTTGCCACGGCTGTTGACGGAATTTCTGCGTAGTACAGAGGCCGAAGGGATGTCACCTTATACGCGTCGTGCCAGCGCATTGCATCATATATTTACCAATAAAACCGCACTGGTGCGTAAAAATGATCTGCTGCCGGGGCAGACCACGACCAGTTTTGTCGGTCCAGTGGTATATGCCGACACTATCGGTTACTGCATCTGGCCGGAGTTAAAGACGGTGACCACAAGGGCGCAGAACCCTTTCAAGATTAAGCCGGAAGTGGCGGAGCGACTCAATAAAGAGATCTTTCCCTACTGGCTTGAGCGTCGTTCAGTAACAGAGGTGGCGCGTTATAGCGATTATGACAGTGAGCAATACCCTGATCGTGATCGCGTTAAAGGAGATTCAGTCGATCCTGCATTAAAAAGTCGTGCGGGAGAAACTCCCAGGGCGCTTGAGTTGATGGAGCGGGTTGCCTTTTTTCTTTCCGACAAGGCGACCTGTGTCTCCCATACCGTTCCCGATTTCAAGCGTGTACTGGATTACGGCTTTGATGGTTTGATCAGGCAGGCGAGGGCTGATTTGGACAGTGGCAATGTCACAGATGATGAACAAAAAGAATTTCTTGAAGGGGTGATTAAGGTATTTGAAGGCGCCACGTTTTATGCGTTGCATCTCGCTAATGAGGCGGCTGCCGTGGGTAATGTCGAACTGGCGCATATCTGTAATAAAGTGCCAGCGCAGCCGGCTGAGACACTGCACGAAGCATTAACCACTATCTGGGTCTGTTATCACCTGCTGTTGCAGGAGAATACCAATTTCGGGTTCTCCATTGGTCGCCTCGATCAGTTACTGAACGATTACTATATCAGTGACTGGCAAAAATTGAAGAGTGATGAAGCACGCAATGCCTACGTTAACAGGGCAGTGGAGCTGGTGAGTCATTTCTTTCTACGTTGCTCTGACCATGTGCCGCTCTCTACCGAAGGTTCAGAAACGCTGTTTGCTGGTAGTGGTTCCAATCAGGCGCTGACTGTCGGTGGCACCCGCTATGAAAATGGCCAGGTGGTCGATGCGGTCAATGACATGACCTATATCATCCTCAAGGCGACCGAGATTCTCGGCATTCGCGATCCCAATGTCCATGCCCGTTATCATAAAGAGGTGCATCATCGTGATGCCGCGGGTAGGCCGCTGCCTGAAGGCGTTTATGACCCTTATTTAAAGCGTGTTAGCCAGGTCAATATCATCACTCGCGCGACCCCGGCAATCCACGGTGATGCGCCAGTGGTGCATGCGATGGCGGACTATTATGCGGCTCATGAAGGGATTAGCGAGGAAGCGGCGCTGGCCGATGCCTATGACTACGCCTCGATTGGTTGCATAGAACAGAATTCTGCTGGTAAGCATTACGGCAATACCGGTTCGACCCTGATGGTACTGCCCGCAGTGCTGGAACTGGCGCTGTATGGCGGCAAACACCGCAGCGATGGTGTTGGTAAGGATGATCTCAATCTGTTTTATGAGCAGCCGGACTACACCACTCGACCGCTACTCAAGATGAAATCAATGGATGAGTTCATTGAAGCGTTCAGGTTCCAGCTCGATGAAATGGCGCGCCATACGGTGCAGTGTAATAACTATCTCGGTCGTGCGATGGAGCAGATGCGCCAGGTGCCATTTCTCTCTGGCATCTTTACCGGTCCCACCAATCTTCCGGGTGAAAACAATGCGGTATTTCGTGATCTCACTGCTGGCGGTGCTAAATACAACTCTTCTGGGGTCGCGATTATTGGTGTTGCCGATGTGATTGACTCTTTCTGTGTCATTGATGCGCTGATCTTTAATCCTAAGAGAGGCGGGAATCATAAGAGTGGGGGCGGCAAAGTAACAGCGCAGGAGCTGTTGGCGGCGCTGGAGGCAGACTATGATGATGCCGGTTTTAAAGCCGAAGAGGAACAGAGTTTCCTGCTAACGATACTCAATTTTTTGCGTCGACTGTTTGGTATGCAGCAAGATAGCCGTCAGCTACCAACATTGTCACCTGAACGTATGCAGGAAATAAAGGAGATGATTCGCCTCGCGCCCAAGTATGGTGCCGGGGTTGACCAGACGGAGGGGGGAATCTACGACAACACACTCGGCGTTCATTACACCCATCTGATAACGCGCATGATTCAGGATGTCTTTTATAAATATCGTACGCATCGTGGTGGGCGCTATCTGGTGGGTTACTGGAGTATGACCAATCACGCCGGTTTTGGTATGTTGAGCAAGGCCACCCCCAATGGTCGTAAGGCAGGGGAAGCCTTTGCCAGTGGTATCACCCCTTGCCCTGGCGTGGTGAAACGTAACGGAGATCCGGTGATGGCGCTGGACCATATTCTGTCGGTGGCCGAGGTTGAAGGCGATACCGTGCAAAATGGTTATACCTACAATCTCAGTCTCACCACACGCGATGAAGCGTTCTTTGCTGAAGATACAGAACTGTTTGCCC
Organism: uncultured Gammaproteobacteria bacterium; assembly: GCA_945788675.1. GTDB lineage: Bacteria > Pseudomonadota > Gammaproteobacteria > SZUA-140 > SZUA-140 > SZUA-76. The sequence goes on from CALZMY010000037.1 coordinate 4,234, forward strand.
GCTACATGAAGGCCTTTATGGATAACGATGGCGTGCTGGTGCAGTTGTGTGTGTCGGCCATCAATGATCTGATGGCAGCCGACAAGGCAGCGACCGCAGCAGCCATGGCAGGGGCCGGCGAGGAAGAACAAAAGGCCCTGGCCCCGTATAAAGATCTGATGATTCGTGTGGCAGGGTATTCTGCCTACTTTGTGACACTGAGTCCGCAGATGCGTACTGAGATTATTGCCCGTTCCAATTTTGCACTGGAAAATGGTGTGGAACAGCACACCCTGGTCGCTATCTAGTGACGGTTTAAGGAGGAATCGAATATGCACGCAGGTTTTCCATGTTTATCACGCGATATTCAACAGGTGATGCAACTTGGTTTGCAGGGCGGTGAGGTGCCGGAACTGTTCGATGCCGTTGCTGGGCCGGTACTGGCCGCAGGGATGGCGGTGTTACTTAAGCTTGGCTTTGGTTATGTGATGCGAGATTGTCTGCTGGACAAGGAGCAATCCGACAGGGCGATGGCCTTTTTCGATGAAAACTTCATTTTTCGTGACCCCAGTGCACCCGGTGGCCAGCGTTACTACCAGGGAAAGTTTTTGCTGCGCACGCGTAAGCCGGGCGACAATATGAATGTATGGTTGCGTTTCTGTCCCGATCCAGATGATCTGATTGTCGATTCACCCTTTGGAAAGAGTATCAACTCACTCAAGGTGGTTGACACCGAGGTCGTCAATGAAGCAGAAGCTGAAAGGCTGGAGCGTGATCCGGATAAGGTCGATCTGGTGATAAATTTTAAAGATATCGATTCCATCGTGGGTATGGTAGGGCGAGAAGAGGTGGACATCGTTGGCCTGTTGCTGGAAAACGTGGTGCAGCTCACAGGAAATGTGGGCCACCTGTTCAAGCTAGGCGCGATCGCCAGGAATATTGAACTCGAACTAGGACTATCCAGTGCAGCTTGATCTGAGCACAGGCATAGCACCTACAATAGAGCCGGCAATAGAACCGCGCGCCCTGATCTTTGATATTAAACGTGACTGTAGTGAAGATGGTCCGGGTATTCGCACTACAGTTTTTTTCAAGGGTTGTCCATTGTCGTGTCAATGGTGCCAGAATCCAGAAGGCAAAAAGAAACAGACAGAACTCTCCTACAACGCCAGTCTCTGTCATCCAGATCAATGTGGTACCCCCTGTTTAGCTATCTGCCCGGAAAAGTCTCTGAATTTGGTGCAGGGAAAAATAGAGATTAATCGTGATACCTGTACCGCCTGTAACAAATGCAGCGAGGTGTGTCCCACGGGTGCGTTGGAAGGCGCGGGCTATTGGATAACGCTGCAGGAACTGATGTACCGTCTCATGATCGACAAGCCGTTTTACCAGTCCAGTGGCGGTGGTATTACCCTCTCGGGGGGTGAGGTGACCCAGCAGATGGCATTTGTACATCACCTGTTAAAAGCGTTGAAGGCTGAGGGCGTTCATACGGCTATTGAAACGAGCGGTTTTTTTAATTATCGCCGCTTTAATGATTTGCTGTTGCCCTGGCTGGATCTGATCTATTTTGATCTCAAGTTGATTGATGATACCGCTAGTCGCCAATATAC
>CALZMY010000038.1 GCA_945788675.1 uncultured Gammaproteobacteria bacterium
GCTTCAAGTTGATGCCACTGTTCGCGACCTTCAATCAGCAACACCTTCGATTCGGTCTCTTGCAAGATATAAAGAATGTTGTCGGGACGATCATTGACATAGAGCGGCACTACGACCAGCCCCATGCCCAGCGCCGCCTGTTCAAACGCCACCCATTGCACGCTGTTGCGCAGCATCACCGCGACACGATCTCCCGCTTGCAACCCCTCTTTACGCAAGGCGATTTGCCACTTGGTAACACGCCACCCCACCTCGCGCCAGGTGAGCCTGCGCCACCGTTTTTCATGATTCAGATAATAACGATAGGCAACAGTATCAGGAGTCGCGTTGATGCGTTCACGCAGCAGGCCTGCCAATGTGCCTGCTTGCTCGGGGGTGATGATATGAGAGGTTGTGTTTGTCATAGTGCTCGCTGGCGTTTATCGTTTAGCGCATTACTGGATTCCGGCCTCCGCCGGAATGACGGCATAAAAATCAATCAGGCAAAAAAGCTACAAACCATCCCACGCCTCATCCGGCGCAAAGCGCTCGCCATAACCCTGGTTTAATCCATCCATCTTCTCTTTCATCGACTTACTGCCGCTGGTATGGATATGGTGCATCGGCCCACCACGGAATGGTGCGAAGCCAGTACCAAAGATGATGCCAGCATCGAGCAGGTCATCGCTTTCGACAACCCCTTCACGCAGGCAGGCCATCGATTCATTCAACATGCGAAACATCATTCGCTCTGTAAGATCCGCCGGCAGAGTTGCCCCTTCAAGTTTCGCCTTCTCCGGCTTGCCTTTATTATAGCTATAAAAACCACGGCCACTCTTACGCCCAAGATCACCATTGCTGACCATCTCACGCAGCTTGGCGGGAACATCTACCTCGAGACTCTGCGCCAGCGTCTCGGCGACGGCGAGACAGATGTCGAGCCCAACGGTATCGGCCAGCTCGATGGGGCCCATCGGCATGCCAAAATCAGTCGCTGCTTTGTCGATCAGTTCAGGGCGCACCCCTTCACTTTCCAGCACGACGGCCTCTAATAGATACGGCATCAGGATACGGTTAACGAGGAAACCTGGACTACTCTTAACCGGTAGCGGCAGGCGATCGATCTGACGTGCAAAGGCGGCGGCCTGATTGGCAACTGTTTGACTGGTCTGTTTTCCTTTGACGATCTCAACCAGCTGCATCTGTGCTACCGGGTTGAAAAAGTGCAGACCAACAAGTCGCTTCGGGTCTTCCAGCACTTCACTCAACACTTCTAACGGGATACTGGAGGTATTGGTCGTCAACAGCGCAGTCGCCTTCATGCGCGGTTCAAGTGTGCGATATAAATTCTGTTTCGCCTCGGCATTTTCAAAGATCGCTTCGATAATCACATCGGCACGCTCTACTCCGACGCCTTTTACATCCGGCATCAGGCGATCCATCGCCGCCTGAATCAGGCGCGGTTGTTTCAGTTTCTTTTTAAACAGTGCGTGAGCACGCTTCATCGCAGGCGCAATACGTTGTGGCGACTGATCCTGTAACGTAACGCGCAGGCCGCGCAGTGCACACCACGCGGCGATGTCGCCACCCATCACACCGGCACCGACCACATGGACACACTCGGCGTGAAATTTGTTTTTACGCCCCAGTGACTTCATCTCTTCCTGCAGGAAAAAGACTCGAATCAGGTTCTGTGCGGTATCACCCACCACCAGGTTGGCGACCGAGAGTGCTTCTTCGGCATACATCTTACTGGGGTTGTCGAAATATTTGCACCACAGATCGATCATCGCATAAGGGGCAGGGTAGTGATCTGGATTTGCCTTTTTAGCGACAGTACGTTTCAGATACTTCGCCAGTAGTGGACGGACTAAAGGGTGATTTGAAAGGCGCGCCAAACGACCGGAACGATAAGGTGCAGGTACCTCGGCAATGATCATTTTAGCGGCGCGCAGCAGCTGCCGTTGTGGTACGGCGTAATCGATCAGCCCCACTTTCTTTGCAGCGCGAGCACTGAGCGCACGACCACTCAACATCATATCCATGGCGGTTGGCGCACCCAACAGACGCGGTGCTCGTACGCTACCGCCAAAACCGGGATGGATCCCAAGACGCACTTCAGGCAACCCCAGGCGCGTCTTTGGATCTTCATCGGCGATGCGATAACGCGTCGCCAACGCCAGCTCCAGGCCGCCACCGAGACAGAAACCGCTAATCAAACTGACGGTCGGGAACGAAAAGGACTCCAGCCGATTGAGCACGGTATGCATGCCACGCATGAACTCCGCCGCCTGCTCAACACTCTCCATACTGGTAAAGCCCTTGATGTCGGCACCGGCGATAAAGCCACTCGCCTTATCCGACAGGACCACCAATCCTCTCGGTGGTTTCGATTCGATCGCCTGAAGGTGTGCATCAAACTCTGCAATGGTCTCGACCGAAAGTACGTTGGTGCTGGTATCCGCCATATCGAAATGCAGCCATGCGATGTCATCAGCATCGCGCTCAATCCGCCAATGTCTCTGCTCTGTCATAAGTCTAATCCTTATCCCTTGTGACTAACATTGCGCCCCCCTGGCCACCGCCAATACAGAGACTGGCCATACCATGTTGTGCGTCATTACGTTGCAGCACATTCAATATGTGCAACACGATGCGTGCGCCACTGGCACCGACCGGATGACCAAGACTGACGCCACCCCCATCGACATTGAGACGTGCTCGATCGATCTTGCCAAGTGGCTCTTTCAGGCCCAGTTCATTTTTACAGTAATCTTCATCTTGCCACGCCTCGACACAGGCGAGCACCTGGGTCGCGAAGGCCTCGTTGACTTCCCAGTAATCGACATCATCGATCGCCATCTTCTGACGTTTGAGGATCGGCGCCATCGCATGCGCCGGCCCCAGCCCCATCTGAGCCGGGTCAAGCCCCGCCCATTCGCTATCTACGATTCGCCCCATCACCTTCAGGCCATACTTTTCAACGGCATGTTCACTGGCGAGGATCAACATCGCTGCACCATCGGTCACCTGCGCGCTGTTACCGGCGGTCACCTTGCCAAACTTACGATCGAAAACCGGGCGCAGCTTGGCAAGTTTTTCGACTGAACTATCACCACGCACACCGTCATCCTGTTCGTAACTCTTACCTCGAGCATCATAAACCGCCTCGATTTCATCATCGAGATAGCCAGCCTCCTGAGCGGCGGCAAGGCGTTTATGACTATCCACCGCAAAGGCGTCCATGGTCTCGCGACTAATACCAAAACGATAGGCGAGGTTTTCTGCCGTCTGCCCCATCGACAACCCAATCACCGGATCACTGAGGCCACGCAACAGACCAATGATCGGCTTGAGATGCCCACCACGCAGCTTGCCCAGCGCCTTCATCTTCTGACCAAATTTTTTCGCGCCCATCCATTCGCCCAGCCATGCCACCATCTTGTCATTGAGCAGCACTGGCGCATGGCTCATCGACTCGGCACCGCCTGCCAGTACCAGATCGGAGCGACCACTTTTGATATTCTGGAAGGCACAGTCGAGTGCCTGTAGACCGGAGGCGCAGTTGCGTTGTACCGTCCACGCCGGTAGATGATTATCGCAACCGAGCCGCAGTGCGACGATGCGCGCGACGTTAACCTCGTCAGGCGTCGGCATGACACAACCCAGGATCACCTCATCGAGCTCTGAAATTTCAAACGGCTGACGTGCCAGCAGTGGTCGCGCCGCAGCAACCGCCAGATCCGATGCGAGAAAGGGTCCGGGGGCACCTTTTGCCTTCAAAAAAGGAGTGCGACTGCCATCAACCACATAAACGGCACCCCCTGACTTTTTCTTTTTACGTGTCGCCATCTGTTGCGTCCTCTATGTCCAGTCGTTCTAATCCCAATAATCCTGGGGGAAATCATCCACCTTGATCACTTCGTCTCTTGCAGAGGTGGCGTTACGTACCAGCGCCGCCTCTTTTTCATCGATCACACCCTGCTGGATGGCCGCCTGTAGTACCGCCTCATCCATCCCTTGCGCCAGGTCACCTTTACGCTGTGCCTGCTGAATCTTTTTCTCTACCGGTTCAGCAAGGATCACCTTAACCAGCCCGTCCTCAATACGTCCGATGGCCTCATTGGTATCACTGGTAGTAAAGACACCACGGGTCAGGCGGTCGCGCGCTTCGGAAGGCTCAAGAATGACACCCGCCACCTTATGACCAAGACGATCGTCAGTCCCAGCATAGGGTTTGCCCAACGGGAAGATCAGGATGCGTAGACAACGTGCAATCATACGGTCCGGGAAGTTAGCCAGGAGTTCATGCAAGCGTTTCTGGATGATGTATAGCGACTCCTGACACGACCACTCCAGCAACGGCCAGTCTTCATCGGGGCAACTTTGGTCTTCAAAACGTTTCAATGCTGCGGAACCGAGATAGAGATGACTCAACACATCGGCAAGGCGACCCGAGAGCTTTTCTCTACGTTTCAACTCGCCACCCAGTACCAACATCGAGATATCAGAGACCAGCGCAAAGGCAGCGCTCATGCGAGTTAGCTGGCGATAGTAGCGCCGGGCACGTTTATCCCCCGGCACTCGCACAAAACATGCGCCCGTCAGGCCGAGGTAAAAAGCACGCACCATATTGCTGAGGGTGAAACCAATATGGCCAAAAAAGGCATGATCGAAATCGGCCGCGCCACGTTTTTTATCGCTATCACCCACCGCCTGCATCTCCTTTAATACATAGGGGTGACAGCGTACCGCCCCCTGACCAAAGGTGATCAAACTGCGAGTGAGGATGTTGGCGCCTTCAACGGTAATACTAATCGGAATCGCTTGATAGACACGCCCAATCAGGTTGCGTGGACCCATGCAGATACCGGTACCGCCCTGCACATCCATCGCATCATTGATCACCGCGCGCATGCATTCGGTAAGATTGTACTTAACAATCGCCGATGCGACTGATGGTTTCTCACCAAGATCGACCGCACTGGCGGTGATGGTACGCGCGGCATCCATCATATAGGTGTTTCCGGCGATACGGGTGAGTGCCTCTTCGACCCCTTCAAATTTACCAATGGGCATCTTGAACTGTTTACGAATACGCGCATAGCCACCGGTCGCACGGCACGCCAGCTTACCGCCACCGGTGCTCAATGCAGGTAACGAGATCGAGCGTCCTGCGGCAAGGCTCTCCATCAACATGCGCCAGCCGTTGCCGATGCCACTCTTGTCACCGATCACCCACTCCATCGGGATGAAGACATCTTTACCCCAGTTGGGGCCGTTCTGAAACATGATATTGAGCGGCGCATGACGCGTGCCGATCGAAACACCGGGGGTATCGGTCGGGATCAATGCCAGTGTGATGCCAAGATCCTCCTTATCTCCCAGCAGTTGATCGGGATCTTTAAGCTTGAAGGCGAGCCCCAGTACCGTTGCTACCGGCCCCAGTGTGATGTAACGCTTGGCCCAGTTGAGACGGATACCGACCACCTCTTCACCTTCAAACATCCCTTTTTCCACAATACCGAGATCCGGCATGCTACTGGCATCGCTACCGGCATCGGGACCAGTCAATGCAAAACAGGGCACCTCTTCACCGCGCGCGAGGCGTGGCAGATAGTGATCCTTCTGCGCCTCGGTGCCGTAGTGCAACAGCAACTCCGCCGGGCCGAGTGAGTTGGGTACCATCACCGTCACCGCGGCAGTGGTACAACGGCTGGAGATTTTCATGACCACGGCTGAGTGCGCCAGTGCCGAGAACTCAAGACCACCATACTTCTTCGGAATAATCATGCCAAAGAAGCCTTTATCCTTGATGAACTGCCACACCTCTGGCGACAGGTCGTGCAACTTTTCAGTGACCTCCCAGTCACTGACCATATGACACAGATCGTCGACCGGGCCATCGAGGAAGGCACGCTCCTCAGCAGTGAGTCGCGGTGCTGGGAATGACAGCAGACGTTGCCAATTGGGTCGCCCGCTGAAAAGTTCACCATCCCACCACACTGAACCCGCCTCCAGTGCCTCACGCTCGGTTTGCGACATCGATGGCAGCGCTTTGCGAAAGGCCCTCAGGACGTGATTACTAATCAATTTTTTACGTAGTGGCGGAACATTGACAGGAACGGCGATCAGCAGAAATGTCGCCCACGCAAGATAGAGTGAAACGGTAATTGGGATGAAAAAGAGACTCCAGCAGATCAGATAGATCGCTATCAGCAGCGTTGATAGCATCAGAGGCAGGCGTTGATAGGTGGCAGTACCGACCACAACAGCAAATCCCGCAAACCAGGTAAGCATCTCCATATTCTCTTCCCTTCTGAGCTAGCGTTCTACAGTTTTGTTATATAACACAATAGTTGCTATATTTTTAGTTTTATACAATTTTGTGACAAAGGTATGCACTTGTCCTATCGGCGGGGGAATGCTTTTCTAAAACCTGAAAATAGTAGTCGTTTTCGCGCCCTTTTCATTACCCATAGAAAACCACGGGACAAATCATAAAATCAATCCATCACCCATCAATCACTATGAATAAAAAAATTGCCACCTGGAATGTAAACTCACTGCGTGTACGCATGCCGCAACTGCTCGAATGGTTAGACAGTGTACAACCCGATATTGTCGCATTGCAGGAGACCAAAGTGCAGGATAAGGATTTTCCTGCGGATGCGCTTGAAATGGCTGGGTACAAAGTGATCTACAGCGGGCAAAAGAGCTACAACGGTGTTGCGATCATCTCGCGCCATATCGCGGCCGATGAGATCACCACCGACATCCCAGGACTCGACGACCCGCAACGACGTATTCTCGCCGCCACTTATAATGGACTCCGAGTCATCAACCTCTATGTGCCCAACGGGCAGAGTCTCGGCAGCGACAAGTTTCACTACAAACTCGAATGGCTCAACCAGGTGCGCCTATATATAGCATCACAACTGCAGCACTATCCGCGCCTGGTGGTGCTCGGTGACTTCAATATCGCCCCCGACGAGCGCGATGTGCATGACCCTGAACAGTGGCATGACAAGATCCTCTGTAGCGATGAAGAACGCGCCGCACTGCAACAGATCAATGCCTGTGGATTAAAGGATAGCTTTCGCCTTTTTGATCAGGCCGATGGCAGTTTTAGCTGGTGGGATTACCGCATGGCGGCGTTTCGCCGTAACCTCGGCTTGCGCATCGACCTGATCCTCGCCAGCGAACCCCTGTGCAAACAGGCCGTATCGTGTCATATTGACACCACACCACGCGGCCTCGAGCGCCCCTCGGACCACGCGCCAGTGGTGGCCGAATTTAATGATTGAGTAAATATTCCACCATGAAATATAAAGACCTGCGTGATTTTATCGCGCGCCTCGAACAGGATGGCGAACTGATTCGCATCACTGCCGAAGTCGACCCCAAGCTTGAGATGACCGAGATTTGCGACCGTACATTACGTGCTGGCGGCCCTGCACTACTGTTCGAAAATCCCGCAGGATACGAGGTACCGGTACTCGGTAACCTCTTTGGTACCCCCAGGCGCGTCGCGATGGGGATGGGACAGGAGTCAGTCGATGCGCTGCGTGATGTGGGCAAACTACTCTCGGCACTCAAAGAACCTGAGCCACCCAGGGGGATGATGGATGCGTGGGAGAAGCTGCCGATCTATAAACAGGTGATGAACATGGCGCCTAAGTTTGTCAAAAACGCACCGTGCCAGCAGCAGGTGATCGAAGGCGATGATGTCGATCTCGCGCAGATTCCAGTACAGACCTGCTGGCCCGGCGATGCGGGGCCACTGATCACCTGGGCGCTGGTGGTCACCAAAGGGCCCGAGAAAGAACGTCAAAATATCGGTATCTATCGCCAGCAGGTGATCGGCAAAAACAAGGTGATCATGCGCTGGCTGTCGCACCGCGGCGGCGCGCTCGACTTTCGCGACTGGCAGGCGGCCCATCCCGGCGAACGTTTTCCGGTCGCCGTCGCACTCGGCGCCGATCCAGCCACAATCCTTGGCGCGGTAACACCAGTGCCGGACACCCTGTCGGAATTTGCCTTCGCCGGCCTGTTGCGTGGCTCAAAGACCGAAGTCGCGCGCTGCCTCGGCAGTGATCTGCAGGTGCCAGCGAGCGCCGAGTATGTACTGGAGGGCTATCTCGAACCGGGCGAAGAGGCACCGGAAGGGCCTTTTGGCGATCACACCGGTTACTATAATGAGGTCGATACCTTTCCTGTCTTCACCATTGAGCGCATCACCCATCGCACCAATCCGATCTATCACAGCACCTA
>CALZMY010000039.1 GCA_945788675.1 uncultured Gammaproteobacteria bacterium
CTGCGACGTTATCACAATGTTGTTCTAGCTGATGTCTGAGTGGGGCGATATCGTCATCATTGCACGACTCACCAAAACGACAGCTCGGTGCATCGACAAAGTACTGCTGTACCAGCACATCACTAAAGAGTGAATGCATACCAGTCACCGGATCACACACTGACATCGCGCCGAAGGTATCACCGTGGTAACCGCTGCGAATCGTCAGGAAGCGCTGTTTGCTCGAGTGTCCTTTGGCGTGCCAGTACTGAATCGCCATCTTCATCGCCACTTCGACCGCGACCGAACCGGAGTCGGAAAAGAAGACCGTCTGCAGCGCCGCAGGGGTCAGTTCGACGAGACGTGTAGCGAGTTCGACTGCTGGCTGGTGGGTCAACCCACCAAACATCACATGCGACATCTTTGCCATCTGTGCCTGCAACGCCTCATTCATAACCGGGTGGTTGTAACCGTGGATCGCTGACCACCACGACGACATGCCGTCGATTAATTCACGGCCATCGGCAAATTTAAGGCGCACCCCATTGGCAGAGACCACTGGAAAGATTGGCAGGTCGGCACCGATGGCGCTATAGGGGTGCCAGACATGCGCACTGTCCAGCATCAGCAGTTGTTGCGCGTCCACCTGAGTAATACTCCGAATATTTATAATAAATTTATGACCGAGACCATTTTAGGAGATTGCACTCACTACCGCATTATAAAAACCTCCCCTTTTGAAAAAGGGGGATTTAGAAATATTTGAACGCTTCAGGCTATCCGTTACCGCTCGGTTAGATCGCGCACAATACAGATGAAACGGCGTTCATCTTCAACAAACATCTCGCTGATCGTGATCTCAATCGGAAACACGGAACCATCCTGATGCTCTCCTTCGCCTTCGCGACTGCGCTTCTCGACACCGCTTGTCTCCTCAGTGAGGTATTGTTCAATCACGCGATCATGCTCTGGGCGAAAACTATCTGACATCAGCATTGCAACACTACGGCCCGTCATGTTTGATGCCTGATAACCAAACATTTTTTCGGCTGCAGGATTAACCTGCTCGATGAGGCCGTGATCATCGATGATCACAATCGCCTCAACAACGTTATCCATGACAGCGCCAGCACGGGTTTCGATCACATGCAGCTTCTGTTGCATCCGATTAAACACGGCACTCAGCTCAGCTATCTCATCCTGTCGATCAACCATCAGCTTCACGCCACGATCGCCTTTACCTGCTTGCCACATCGCATCACGCAGCAGACCCACAGGACGCAACACACTCTGTCGCAGCGCCAACCATAGCGCCAGGCCCAGAATCAATACTACCAGTGATGACATCCCCCACAGATTAAGCCGCATTGTCTGGATACGCTCACTCGCGCCGCCAGTGGAGACCGCCAGCTTGAGTACACCACGCAGTTGCGATTCATCATAACCATGGCAGGCAAGACATTCGAGTTGCGCCTTGATGGGCATGTAGAGCACCAGCTGTTCCGGCTGAAGGTCATCGACAACAACATCACCGGCCAGCGCTTCCTCGAAGTGGATAGAACGTTGCTCATGTGTTTTATGGGAAGGCGCCACCGGCTGACGACTAAAGCGTGGTTGCTGCAGAAAGCGATTCACCGCTTCGATCGTCGCGGTATCCGTAAAGGCCTCGCGTCCATCACTCCGCAACACCTCGATATCGACCACCCCGGGCTCACCACGCATGCGCTCGAGCCACTCACGCGCCAGCATCCCCTGCCCATTTAGCATCAGCGTCTGCAGGCTCGCCAGCATGGTACGCGCATGCGTTTTTGTCTGCGCAATATCCTCATTCTTGATGGAGTGCGTTAATTGATGATCGACAGAAAAACCGACAACCAATAACAGCCCAACCAGAATAGAAGAGATGACAACAGCAATACGTGTCCCTAAACTTTTCAAGGCATGATCTCTAAATTATCTAGAACCGGGATAGTAGGTAACTTACAATCTAACGTCAAACAAAAAGATAGATAAATTAAGGTTCTTTAATAACCACCGATGACTCACGATAATTAGATCGCTGACAGCAGAGTAGATAACAGCACGTTTCAATACAATGCGAGGACAACCTGTCTACGTCAGATCTCCCCACTCAATTTTGCGACACCACCAAAGCTACCGACCCACATCGTCCCGTCTGGCGCCTTGGCCATTGAGAAGACGTTATCGGCAAACAGGCCGTCAAAGGTGGTCATCACATCAAAGCCTTTACCTTCTTTTTTGAAACGCGCCATTCCCTTGCTGGTACCGATCCACAGCTGCCCATCGATATCGATATCCAGCATGAAGATGTGATTACCTGGCAGACCATCGTCAGTGGTGTAGTTGGTCCAGCTTTCACCATCGAAGCGTGCCAGTCCACCGCCCCAGGTACCGGCCCAGACGATGCCATCACTATCGACCTTCAATGAAATGATGTAGTTTGGATTGTAGGCGATATCCACATCCTCCATCCCCTGGTCGCTCTTTTGACGCGCGTGATGTTGAGAGGCTTTAGCCGGATCATTTTTTGAAGTGATGGCATCACGTACAACTTCAATCGACGCGCCTAAACCATCCTTATGCTGCCAGTTCTGCCATTTGCCGCCGCGGTACAACGCCAGCCCCTCTTCGGTCGCCAGCCAGATATCACCATTGAGCCCCTCTTCGACCCCGTAGACCCAGCGATTAGGAATGCCACCATCGGTATTCTCAACGGTAAACATGTCCCACTTTGAGCTATCGTCGAGATCACCGCCACGGATGCGATTGGCACCGGACCAGGTCGCGATCCAGACATCACCATTGCGGGTCTTTTGCAGATCATAGACGAACTGGTCTGCCAGTCCATTGGGGATGTTGTAATTTGTCCACACGCTGGTCTCCAGGTCCATCACCGAAAGGCCACCACCATAGGTGCCCACGGCCAGCTTGTTATCGAGTCGACTGACATGAAAGACACCATTGGAAAGTACCCCTTCGATACGGTTGTCGAAGACATCGTACTTATCATCCACGGTGTTGTAACGAATCACTCCACCCGAGGTACCAATCCAGACATATTGGCCATCCACTACCAATCCCTTCACATTACGATTGCCAACCCGAAAGTGAGCAAACTTACTATCACCCGTCAGCTGTGTGACCGGGGTCTGTGCGCTGCCGCCTCTGCCCGCAAGATCGGCCTGTGGCGTCGATGGCTGCGGAAATGTACTCATTTGCGCAACAGGCTCAGCCTCCATCGAAGGGTGGTTAAGTGGCACCTGTGCACCGGGGGCTAATTCGTTAGCAACCATGCTGCCGTTGGCCGCTGCTGGCTGAGCTTTTTTCATTGCAATCTCATTGCTCGCCTGCTGTGTGCCCAGCATATATCCGCCGACCACCATAAAGCCCATGATGATCACTACCACCGCTAACGCCTTGAAATTCAGATTCACATCTCTCACCTTTTGTTCAATTCATGCCGGCTGCAGGCAGGATAAATTTACCCTGGAGCCTATTCACCAAATCCAATACGAGTCACGCCACCACGCGTGCCAGCCCACACCTCTCCCGCAGGATGCGCTATGACTGTATAGACATTGTCATCGATCAAACCGTTCCCACGATCTTTGGCAAAGGTTTGCCACGCCTTACCATCAAAACGTGATAACCCCTTGTTGGTGCCAAACCAGAAGACACCATCGCCATCCTGCGCAATGCTGTAGACAATATCACCCGCCAGGCCATCCTCAGTGGTAAGACTCTGCCACCTCTCACCATCATAAAAGCTAACCCCGCCGCCCCATGTGCCAGCCCAGACTTTGCCATCTGCCGCCACTAGCACAGAGAAGACATAGCCGGGGTTATAGGTCTGTTGCCCTTCAGAAAGTATGCTAAGATCGTGCCGTTCGCGCGTACCCAGCCCAGTATTCTGACTCACCGGCAGATTTTTTTTATTGGGCGCACCAATCCCGTCTTCGTGTGTAAACGCATGCCAGCTGGTGCCATCAAACATCGAAATACCTCCCTCGGTGCCGAGCCACATACGTCCTTTATTATCGCTGGCGATGCCGTAGACCCACTCGTTGACCAGCTCTTTCACATAGGTTGCCGTGAACTGATCATCTGCGCTATTGAACTGGTTCGCACCCCCCCAGGTACCGACCCACAGTGAACCATCCTGTGCTTCACCAAAAGAGTAGACCCAGTAATCGGCAAGGCCATGCATGGGAAAAAAAGTCTTCCATTCGCCATTACGATAACGTGTCATGCCGCCACCGTTGGTACCAAACCACTTGTTCCCCTGACTGTCGACCATGATGCTAAAGACATATTCGTTGGCGAGTCCATCACGGCGGGAGTAAGTGGCGCGCATATCATAACTATCGAGATCAATCTCAAGCACCCCGGCAGAGGTTCCCACCCAGATCGCCTTGTCATGCTGATCAACTGCCAGCGAACGTACAAACACCCCCTCACCGACACCAAATGATTCCAGCACACGAGGTAAACTGCTGCGTGTGCTGCCTGCGCTCGTAGAGACTGGTTTGTCTGCCTGATTTACCGACGTGGTCGAGGCCACTGCTGCTGCGACAGATGCAGCTGTTCCCTGAGTTTGAACCTTGACAGCTGGTTGCGTCATGGTCGCGGGAGCCACAGCATCATTAGTAGCGCTATCGGAACTGGAACAGGCTGCCAGTAACAGTACCGGCGAAAATGCCAGCACGGCCAGGGTTAAGCGTTCACTCATCGACGCAGTTTTCTCAGATAGGTAATGACATCGGAGACTTCATCGTCTTTAAGGATCGCGCGAAAGGCGGGCATCATCCCCTTGCCATTGGTGATCTTGTCCAACAGCTCGCCATCCGCCTTCAATAAACCTTCGCCACGTGAAAAATCGGCAACGCCGGGGAGATTACTCTTGCCGCTGGCACCGTGACATTTTTTACAGTGCTGATTATAAAGCTTGCCGCCATTGACCGGATCACCTGCTATCGCTTGCGGCGCGCCAATCAACATCACACAACACAGCAGTGCGACACCGCGGCAACCGATACCAATCTTTTTCAGCAAATTTGTACTGTTCATATCATATCCCCTGGTTCAATATCGCTCTCAATAAAGATTACGACATTATTCTCTCACATCCTGATGCAGGATACCCTGTAACGGTGCTGCATCACCCGCGTAGGCCGCTTCCAGCGCCGCGATCACCCGCGGACTATCCCATTCACGCTCACCCTCAATGCTGATCAACAACTTGCCATCCGGCCCGATCAGATAGGTATCGGGATACCCCTGCACCCCCAGTCGTTCGCGCGCGATCTCCATTTGCAGGTCAATATAACTGATCAGCTTGATCTTACGGTCGATCAGATATTCGCGTGGCTGGTGTTTATCGTCATCAACCGACAACCCCAACACGGCGAAACGTTCGGGATCGAGCTGCTCACCAAGACGCTGCAGACTCGGCAGTTCGTTACGGCACGGGCGACACCAGGTGGCCCAGACATTCAGCACCACCAGTTTACCGCGCAGTTGTGATATCGCTAGATCCTCTCGGTCCAGCCCCGGCAACACCACGTCTGGAAATGGTTCGCCCGGCATGATGCGAGGATGAACCTCTGTAACCTCTGCCTCCTGCATCATGTCGCACGCCGTCAATAACAGCGCCAGCAGTGACAATAGAAGCGATCGGTACACCGTTAATCTCCCAGGGTGCCTCTAAAATAATACGTCATTCCGGCGCAGGTGACCGAAGGAAATGCCCTTGGGTGCCGGAATGACGGTAGAGGAATAACCTGTCGCCTCAAACTCAATCCACGACCAGAAAAATTGATGCATAGATCATCTCACCTAGGGAATCACCTCATCAATCACAATCTCGATACCCGCGGTTCCAATCTTCACGTTCTGTATACCACCCTGCATGTCTCCGCTTTGTGGAGTCGCATTACCACTGCGTGATATCCGCGCCATCACCATCACTTCTGAGGCGCTGGAAAGATTCATCGATGCGTCCATCGCCA
>CALZMY010000040.1 GCA_945788675.1 uncultured Gammaproteobacteria bacterium
GCACGCGAACTCAATCCAGATCTATTTATGGTGGCACGTAAAAACCGGCGTGCCAATGCAGCGATCTTTCAGGCCGCGCAAACGAACCTGACCATGCAGCGCGGCAGCGTCATCGCCCACAAGATCTTCGCGCTGATCACCACCCCGTTGCTTGCCGAATTTTTACGCCTCGCGATTAAACAGAACAATGCATGGGCAAGCACACTGGTCGATCGCGTCCGCGCCATTGCCGATGGTGAGGCACCACAGGTCTGGACAGTCAATATCCACGATGCAGATGCCCCGGCAATCAGCAGTGCTGTTGAGCAGAACAATGCGCCACAGCTGGGTGAACTCTACGCCCATCCGCGCAATCGCGATGACACACTGCCGATATTCGCCCTGTTATTAAAGCGAAACAATGATGAAATACTCCTCCCCGCTGATGACACAATACTGGAGCTCGGCGACCAGTTGCTGCTGTGCGGTCAACACGGTATACGCTCTCAGGTGGAGTGGGTATTGAAAAACAATAACGTCTTTCACTACATCCACACGGGTGAAGAGCTCAGCCACGCTATCCTGTGGCAGAAGCTGATGAAAAGAAAAAATAAGCCACAATAAGACAGGCAGTCAGGCGTCCAGACATTAGTAGCGTTATTAGCCACCTACCCAGAACCCCGCCTCCACCGTATCCGTCTCTGTAATGACATCAACGGCTGGTGTCGTTTCCCTCAGCTTCTGTTTGAATTCGGCAATGGCTCTATCGAGGTCTTTAAGCAGATCCTCTGCCGCTTTTTCGAAACCATGAATGCGCTCTTCTCTGATCTCCTGGCTGTGATTAACCGGTGTCGAGAGTTCTTTTGACTGGCTGACACCATAGGCACGAAACAGCATTCGGCGCTGGGGGATATCATAAGCGACACCACTGATCATGCTACTGGTATCGTTTTTCTCTCCCGGAATAAAATATGCGCCGATGACCGTCCAGTAACCCAGAGACAACAGACCGCGATCGGTATACTGCGCCTGCTCAAAGGAAAACAGAAACACAGTGTCAACCCCAAATACACCCCTGATCTGATCGAGGTCTCTAAAACTCCCGCTGGTTGATAGATATGACGATGGTATAAGTTCGACCTTGGCAATGACAGGGTCCTGTAATAACTGAATCTTGACCTTATCCATCAACGCCATTTTCTGTTGTTCAAGCAGCGCGGAACCTGGGCCTCTGGGGTTTTTATCGGGCACAAAGGCAATCCCTATACGCAACGGCAGCGCGGCAACGGACATGCCATTACCAGAAGAAGCACTTACACCTTTCGGATAAAGGTATTCAACTTCGTCACTATATTTATACTGTTGCGCAGGCGCGAAACTGCATCCGGTTAATAGCGAAACTATAATCATCATTGATATCGATAAAGCTATTTTTATTTTGGTTAATCTCATCATGACGCTCCTGTAGAAACGATTACTATTGCAGGCAATGCAAATGTACCGTGGCAGGCTGCGCTGCCACGGTCAGTTAAGGCCAACGACTCACGACTGATCAATACTGCCAATCTCACTCCGTCGAAGAATAATCATCAACGAGACAATCATGAGTGCCAATGTCCATGGGTCAAAGGCACCCCCTCCAAGACCGGCACGCGACTGGCTATACATCGGTTGCTGTTGATCGACACGACGTGACTGTGGCGCACTTTGTGAACGCTGTTGTTGTGCCGCATGCTCAACCGTCAGACGTGCCAGGTTGTTACGCTTGATACCGCGTGACTGAAACACCTCATCGCGCACCACCAGCATCGAGGTGTAGTCCGTCACCAGCCCATACTCCAGCGCCATATCGGTGACTGACTGCTGAATATCCGCATCTTCGCCAAAGTTATTGATCTCCTGCATCATCCCTTCAATGCTGGCGTAGGCCCAGAGGCGTTCAATCTCGGGGTTCTCGCTAGAGCTGGCCGGAAAATCGAACTCAGTGCGATAGCGTTTCTCTTCGCCGGAGACGCGCCCTTGCAACGCCACCTTCGCAGGTCCGTCACCCCAGTAATGCCCCATCAACACCAGCTGTTGGCCACGGTAGAGACTGCCGATTTCAACCGGCGTCAAATCTGCGATCTTAACGCCACTGATATCGAGCGTAACACCATGCAGCGCCTCATGAGATACCTTGCTGATGGCACTGAGTATTTTCCCGCTAATATCATCACTGTTGGAGATCGAGATACCAAACCCACCCGATGCCTGTGTCAGCCCATCCAGCAGCGGCTTATTCGCACTGTTACCCATCAGGAAGGTAAACAGGCGAACGTCTCTACTCTTGATGAGGTCAATGAATTTCTTCTGTGCAGTCTCACCAACATTGGCGACACCATCGGTCACCAGAATAATGGCGCTAGTACGATCCGAATTCAACGAAGCAATACCATTTTTGATACCGGCATAAAGATTGGTACCCCCACCCGGCTGCACATTAATCAGGGCGTTGGTATAGTAGTTCACATGCTCTGGGGTTGCGCTGGTGAACCCATTGGTCAACTCCGACGTCCTGTTATTAAACAGTACAATGCGAAAACGATCTTCCAGGTTAAGTTTCTGCAATGCATTCTGTACTCCTGCGGCGAGTGTGGCGTATTTACCTTTCATCGAACCTGACGTATCAAGGACAAAAATCCAGTCGCGCCCTTCAGTGATCGGTTGCAGGTCATCACCCGGTGTCACCGTCAACATGAAGGTGCCGCGTCCATTGGGGTCAGGTTTATGGGTAACCAGATCGACGCTGCCCGGCAGACCTTCCTGATGTCGCCAGTAGACCAGCAGATCCTTATCCAGCGTAAAGGCACTGGTGTCCTTTGGCGCCGCGATAACCGCACCACTGTTAGCCTCTTCTTCATTATTGACTGGACTGGTTGAACCTGACGCGCCCAGTATTACATTCCATAAACCTGGCCCGTTTTGAATAACACTGGCCTGTCCCTGATTGGGCACACGCACGGCATCGATCGGATAACCCGATTTAATTTCAAGATTAAAACTGAACTGCTCTTCAACCTGCTCATTGCCCGTCCAGAAGGCGAGTTTCTTGTCATCGACACCCCCCTCTTCCAGCGGATAGAGATAACGCCCGATGCCGCTATCGACGTGAGCAGGTTGCAGATAAACAAAACGCACGCGGGTATCCTGTCCAGCACGTACCGGTGAGACCCGAATATCGAAGGTGCGGTATTCATCCTTCTCAGTGAGCCCCGCATCTCTACCTGCCGCTTTCTCTTCCTGATAGATGCGCCGTGCCTCATCACGTGGCAACACTTCACCCGTGACCGGCTTGTCATCTATCCACACAGTAAACTCCGCCACCGATCCTTTGTGCGGTACGGGGAATGAATAGATCGCCTCAAGATCATCTCCATGCGGGTTATGAAAAACCTGATCCACCCGTGTGATGGCGTAGCCATCTTCGATGATGACATCGACATGGTGTTCCTTGATCTTCAGTGCAGAGAGACCGTTATTGACTGGCGTCAGCAGACCCGCCGCGTGCGCACCACTGGCGATGAATAGTAGACCGAGTAAGGCCGTGAATTTATGTAAATTGTTGAGTTTAAGCATGTTACCGTCCTCCAAAAAATGGGCTAACGGAGACATTCTTCACTTAAACGTCGCAGGAGTAATTCGATTCGACAAAAGCAGAGATTATTGATCCTGATGGTTTAGTTATTTGATACCAGGGAACCTCTGATTAATAACATCATCTGTCAGGCGACCGAAGGAAGTGCCGTGGTACGAGGAACGAAGTGACGAAGCAATCTCCTAACTTGATGAATCTTATAGTGCTGAGATTGCCGCGCTTCGCTCGCAATGACACATTGTCACTAAAGAGCCATCATTACTACACTACGTGTCATGTTTATCTGTAAAGAAAAACGTGACATCAGAGGGATAACATTCTGACTATTAATGGAAATAAGTGTTAAAGTGAAAATAGAAAAATGATAACGAGACACGGGGTCTCGTTTATACAACTGTTATGCCATCATTGCTTCATCAATTTAAATTTTGTAATTGAGGGTTTTGTAAAAAGTAAATGATGAGTCATAAGTTAGTTGATTGTGTATGAAGCGTTTGCTGGCATTAATACTAGCTTACTTCTTTCTGACTCTTGCAATTGTAGGTGTATTTTTGCCAGGTATACCAACGGTACCTTTTCTGCTCTTAACCGCATGGTTCGCGGCAAGAGGTTCTGATCGTTTGCATCGCTGGTTATATGCTCATCCCCATCTAGGCAAGCTGTTGATTGATTGGGAGCAGCAGGGGGCGGTTTCACGTACTAGTAAAGTTGTTGCAGTATTGATGTTAATAGCTAGCTGGCTTGTGATGTATCATCGTTTAACAAATGTGTGGGTTTTGGCAGGTATTGGAATTTTATTCATTGCAATAGCATCTTACTTAGTAAGCCGGCCAGAACCTGATCAAGGTAAGTAAAAATATACCACTAAAGTAGCACTAAAGAGGGCAGCCATCATTACTACTGTAAAAATATCTGATGATCGCCCGTCATCACTCACTAAAAACAACC
>CALZMY010000041.1 GCA_945788675.1 uncultured Gammaproteobacteria bacterium
AGATCAAAACATTGATCACCTGAAAACCACCGTGACTCAACTCATTCGCAGGATAAAAAAAGCGGCGCCGCGCTCAGCGGCCAGTGAAGATCTATGGTCGCCGAAAGCGTTTACTGCACGTCAGGATTAAGGAGGTAAGATCAGATTGTCGCCATTAGAGAGTGTGCGTTAAATCGGGGGAGGTTTACTCCGATCCCTTTATCGCGTTTATCATGCGGTGCAATGCGTTTCACTTATTGCATATATGGACTCCTCCCGTTTTGCAAGCGAATTGTCTTTACAACAAACCTCAGTACGACTGCTTTCGTATATCCGGCTTCTCAATGAGATAAATTAATATCCTCGAGCCATGATGAATATTCGCTCACGTGTGGCTAATCGCCCTAGCGGCCTTGAGATCAGAGGGCCTTTTCAATAGTCAGCTTTCACACGTGCCGTGTCCGACCGGTTTGTCATCAGTTCAATTCACTTCGCAATCGCGATGGAATACGCCTCTTCCAAAAACTTTTAAACCTGCAGTTGTCTACATTAAGCTGCTAGCGCAGGTTGGTATTGTTCACCACGGCTCAGCACTGCCCAAATGATTCGAGCATTTTTGTTGGCCAAAGCGACTGTTGCTATATTTTTGTTTCTTCGCGCTGTTAATGCTTTGATCCATTGGCTTTTGCGATCTGTCTTTTCTTTACAGGCATTTACCACTGATCGCGCACCATGAATGAGTAATATGCGTAGATAGATGTCTCCCCGCTTTGTAATTTTGCCAAGCCTTTCTTTGCCGCCACTGGAGTATTGGTTCGGTACTAATCCAATCCATGCGGCTAGATGTCGGCTACTTTTAAACTGGCGTGCATCACCTATTGAGGAAACCAGTGCGCTGGCACTGATGGGGCCAATACCTTCTATTGTCATGAGTCGCTTGATCCTTTCGTCATGGCGGTATTGGTCTTTGATTTTTTCATTCAGCCTGGATATGTGCATCTCCTTTTGCGCTAGCTCTTCTGATAGCTGTGCTAGTAGCTCCCGCATCTGGCCAGGCAGGTCATTTTCTGCATCTTCTAGTGAATCCGCTAATAAACGCCGACAAGCAGCAACGCCTTTGGTTGTCATAATGATTCCAAACTCTGACAGAAGCCCCCGTATTTCGTTTACGAGCGCGGTACGTGCTTTTATGAGCCTGCTTCTGATTCTGTGTATTGCTTGCCCTGCTTGCTGTTCTGCGGTTTTAATGGCTACGTAGCGCATGGTGGGACGACTGGCAGCCTCGCAAATTGCTTCTGCATCGTTTGCGTCATTTTTTCCGCTTTTGACATAGGGTTTAACATATTGTGGCGCAATCAGTTTTACATTATGACCCAGGTTTGTGAGTTCCCTGGCCCAGTAGTGGGAACTACCGCAGGCTTCCATTGCAATCAGGCATGGTTCAATTTGGCGAAAGAGATTGAGTATACTGTTACGTCTCACCTGCTTGCGTAATTTAACTTGTTCATGGCTGTCGACACCGTGAACCTGGAATACAGTTTTTGCTATATCGATGCCAATTCGTTTAAGCTTCATTTGGGCTTCTCCTTTTCTGTTTGACTGTTTGTTTAGAGACCACAGTCTGGCACATTGATGCCTATAGGAGGGAGGAGTCCATTTCATTGCCCTACTTAGTACGCTTTACGCGTTGCCTTGTGCGACTTACGTGTTGAGTTCGCACGCATTTCGCCATACTTCAATTTGGTTAGTTACAAAGCTCACAATCTTTTCTCTCAAATGAAAATTATCACCACCGAAACTGATATTTAAATATAGGCCATTATACTCGCGATCAAGATAACACCCTTTCATTCCCGTACTGGAGTTAAAACAATCTCCTAACCAGAATTGATCTTTTCTTTCAGGCACTTTCACATCGCGCCCTGGCTTCATAGTAATCACAACCCATTTACTAGGATATTCGATTTTTCTTGAAACACGGAAATAATTTTCTGTTTCATCATGCACAACAACAGCGTTATCAAAAGAGTTAGTCAGATTTAGAGCATGTTCAACACTTTCTGGGCCTAGTAAAAAGTCCATCCTCTCTTTACCAGGCGCATATGCCGAGACTTTTAATGTGCTGATAAACATTATAGAACCACCATATTTTTTTTGATAACCAACCACACCCTTTTCAACTACTTCAGGTCGCCATGTAAATACCACCTGGGGTCCACCCGTATCAAAACCATCATTCAATTGCTCACCCTTGTCAGAACCAGTATATATGTCAATATTATTACTCGGCACACACAACTTATAATCACCAACTTCAATTCTCTCAACTGACGCGGAGGAACAAGCGCTTACAATAATTAATATCAGAACAACTGGCATGGAATGAATATTTTTATAGTTGCGACGAGCCTTAAAGTTTTTCATTGAACACCATTCCCTATAGGATCACATTCAGAACAATAGAAATATGTTGTATGCTTTTGCGCGCGCCCAGCATGGGCATGAACTAATGAGGTGAATGTCCTCTGTAGGAAGATCACTATTCTTAATAGTATATTCTGTTGGACAAAGGCGATTACCGCACTCAATCGCCATGACTTAGGTAGAGGGATGTCCGAATGTGTGACGCTCACAACCCCCACCCCCAAAAAGATAAAAACTCGGCAAACGGCCACATATCTGATGCTTGCCGATTCCACGGTTTTAGGCTGGTATAAAAAACGGTCCCAGTTTCATTTTTATTGCCGTAGGCTTTATCTTCACCGACTCGCCAGTCAAATGCCCACCAGCTAATCAATAAACGTTCAAACGGTTTGTGTGATTCCTTCACGTAGCCTTTGCGGCTGCCTTCGGTTTCGAAAAATGAGGTGGTGCTGTCGCCCACGGGGAGTTTCATCAATTCATCAATCGGCGCAATGCCAGGTGCCTCGTTGTGAAAATACTGGGTGATTTCTTCCTGCGTCAAAACCTGG